>CAVCXN010000001.1:0-3383 GCA_963606215.1 uncultured Mycoplasmatota bacterium
TGTCATCCCCATGAAGAAGCCAAGGATGAGAAAGGTAATCATTCCCGTGGAGCCGACAGCGGCCAGGGCCGCGGTACCGACATAGCGTCCCACGATGATGGTATCGACCATCGTATAAAATTGCTGAAATAAATTGCCGACGACGATGGGCAGAGCAAAGCTCAGGATGAGCTTTGTGGGGCTGCCCTCCGTCATACTGCGTTCCAAACGCGCTTTGGCCATGGATCAGGTATCCCTCCCAGCTGGCCGGATCGCCTCAAATTGAAATTGCAGGGTCGTGCGGCCCTGGAATGTATTCTCGTTGACAGTGCCCAGCAGGTCCACCTGCTCCGGGCTGCCCAGATCTTGGTAGGCTTGAGAGAGATGGAACCCCACGGCGTCTGACTGCCCACCGAAGAGCTTCAGGTGCTCGTTGGAGCGGCCCATCAGCCGGTGGGTCTGGCTGCCTTTGGGCACTAACTGATAGTCCCGGACCACCAACACCGGCTTTTCTACCCCGGGGCCATAGGGGGCCAGGGCTTTCAGCTCGGTCAAGGCATTGGGAAGGTCGGCCTCGTGCAGTTCTAAGTCATAGTACAAGGCGTTGTCCGGCTGGGCCGGGGGACATTCGGTGGCGTAGGCTTGGATGGCGGCGGCCATATCCTCGTAGCTCTCCTGTGTCACAGAAATGCCTGCGGCTCCGGCGTGGCCTCCCGCTGTCTCCACATAGGGTGCGATGACTTGCAGGAGAGGGAAGAGGTCATAGTCCCCGTAGCTCCGTCCGGAACCTTTCATCAGCCCAGGCAGGCTGGCGATGGGGGAGAAGACGAAGGAAGGTTTCTGATAGACTTCGCTGAGCTTCCCGGCCAGGATGCCGATGATGCCCTCCGGAATACCCTCGCAGCAGATGACGAGGATGGGTTCATCCGCCCGATAAGAGGCCGCAACCTGCGCCTGCTCGAGACATTGTGCTACCAGTGTCTTGCGCCGCTCGTTGATCTGCCGCATTTTGGCGGCAAATCCGGCGGCCTGGGCTTCGTCCTGGGAGAGGAGAGCTTTTAAGACGGAGGTGCTGCCTGCGTTATACAGCCGCCCGGCGGCGTTCAGAATGGGCGCGATCTGAAACTTGATGGTGTCCTCATCATAAGGACGATGGGCCAGATTCAAAACGGCCCGCAGGCCGCTGGAGAGTTGGGGATACCAGCCGTCGTGGTTGATGACCCGCAAGCCCTGCGTGACGAGATAGCGGTTGTCCCCGGTCAGGGGCATCACGTCCGCCAAGGTCCCCAGACAGGCCAGAACCAGCAAATCGAAAAACAGACCTTTCTTCTCCTGGGACGTTTGATTGGCGCAGAGATACTCCGCCAGCTTGTAGGCCAGACCTGCCCCGCAGTACTCTTCATAGCCGTTATTTTCCGGGTGGATGTGAGGGTCAACGATGACATCCGCCGGAGGCAAGACCTCCTGCGGCAGATGGTGGTCCAGCACGATGACTTTGTTACCGGCCTCTTTCGCAGCGGCGATGGGTTCAATGGCCGCAATGCCATTGTCTACGGTCAGGATGAGGGAGTTGGAGATGCCTTCGATGAGCGTTTCACTGATGCCGTAGCCGTCGGTAAAGCGTCGGGGGATGATGGCCTGGGGCGTCACGCCAAAGTGACGGAAGAGCTTGACCAAAATGGCTGTGGACGTGATGCCGTCGGCGTCATAATCGCCCACGATGACCACGGGCAGACCCTCCTGAAAGACCCACTGTTTTAACGCCTCGCCGCAGGCGGCCAGGTTTTCGATCGTCTCTGGTTTGACGTGGGTGGGGGAGCAAAGCTCCTCCAGGGTCAGGCCGGACATTCCCTGCACGGCCTCGGCCACGGAACGGTAGTCCCCGCGCTTTTTCCATTGCTGCATCTTGCTGCACCTCAAATCTGACCAGGCAAAAATGGGGAAAACAAAAAGACTTGCTGTGCGGCAAGTCTTTTCGTGTCGATTTGCGCCCAATTGCCAGTTTCTCATATAACAGAATAAGTATACTCGGAATCTGACAAATAGCAAGGGAAATCAAGAAAAAATTGAAAAATAGCTTGTTTTTTCGTGACAATTGCTCCGAACAGTAGAGGGTTATGCCGTCAACGTGCAGAAACGCTGCAAGATGGTGGCGAATTGTGCTCGGGTTGCGGTGGAGCGGGGGGAGAGGGTCGTGTCCGTGACCCCGGAGATAAGGCCGTTGGCGACAGCCCACTCCATGGCCTCCTTCGCCCAAGCGCTCACGTCAGCCTGGTCCGTGTAGTGGGAGAGGTCTGCGCTGGCGGCTTTGTTCTGCTTCATGGCCTTGGCGTAGCGGTAGAGGATGGTCGCCAGCTGTTCCCGGGTGATGTTACGTCCCGGAGCAAACTGGCCGTTGCCTACGCCAGCCACGATATCCGAGTCTGCTGCCCAGGTCACGGCGTCCGTGTACCACTGGCCGCTGAGCACGTCAGAGAAGACCTGCTTGGCAGAGACGGCGGGTGTGTCGGTCAGCCGATACAGCACCGTCACGGCCATGCTGCGGGTCAGGGTGCTGTCCGGAGAGAAGGTCGTTTCACTGGTGCCGCTGAAGAGCTTTTTGTTGTAAGCGTACTGCACCGCTTCGTAATACCAGGAGGTGCTGCTGACATCCTTAAAGGGAAGCTCGCTGGGCTGCGGCGTGGGATTGGGCTTGGTCCAGCCGCCGCCACCGGATACCTGGGTGTAATCCTGAATGAACTTTACCTCAATTTCCTCGTCGCCTTGGAGAACATACTGCGACATATACTTATCGGGAAGTTCACCGTTGACGTAATACATCCAGCCGGAGTTTTTGCCCTCGTCAAATTCCTCCAACGTTTTACCGTCTTTGCTTGTGATCGAGTAAATATAGCTACCCTTGCGTTTGCAGGTGTAGCCGTGTTTATCCAGCATTGCTGTGAATACGTCAAACACGGTGCTGCCTTCATCATATTTGAGGTTTGCAGTCTCAGTGAAACCCATGCCGGAGCCGGTGAGGGTGAACGACTTGAGCGTGACCTGCTTGCGATCGTTCAGCGCATCGTTGGCTGCATTTTCACGGTCCGTGTTGCTGCCGCCCTGTGCGTACTTGGTGCCGGTCACGACCAGCTGGACCGTTACTGGCTGCTGATACAGCTTTTGGAAATCTGCGTTGTTCGGGTACTTTTCGGCATACTTGCCCAGCGTTTCACTGGAAAGCCAGCTCGTGATGGTGACAGCCTTGCTGTCCTCACTGCGGGTGACGAGCAGGTTTTCGTGCGATACGACCGCCGCGTTGCTGGAACGGAACAGCCGCCATTGCTGGGTGTCATACCAGCCGTCCATATCGACCGGAACGATGCCGTGATTCTGCAAATCCTTGTAGTTATAAACCCAAGTTAGAT
>CAVCXN010000002.1:0-6591 GCA_963606215.1 uncultured Mycoplasmatota bacterium
ACAGACAGTCAGCATTGAACGGATGGAGGACGCCATCGACATTTTTGGTTCCTTCGATGAGAACATCCGCCTCATCGAGCAGGAGTTAGGCGTGCGGGTGGTGGGCCGGGACGGACAGGTGAAGATCAGCGGCGACGAGGAGCCGGTGAACCAGGCCGCGAAGGTCATCCGGGGCCTGCTGAGCCTTTCCGCCCGGGGCGAGGCCATCCATGAGCAGAATGTGCGCTACCTCATCCAGCTGGTGAAGTCGGGCAACGAGGATAAAATCCAGACCTTGGCCGCCGATGTGCTCTGCGTCACCGCCAAGGGAAAGCCCGTCAAGGCCAAGACTGTGGGGCAGAAGAAGTATGTGGATGCCATCCGCAAGCACACCATCACCCTGGGGGTCGGACCGGCGGGCACCGGCAAGACCTATCTGGCCGTGGCCGCGGCGGTGGCGGCGTTCCGGGCCAAGGAGATCAACCGCATCATCCTGACCCGCCCGGCGGTGGAAGCTGGGGAACGGCTGGGCTTTCTGCCCGGCGACTTGCAGAGCAAGGTCGATCCCTACTTACGGCCCCTGTATGACGCCCTGTTCGAGATGCTCGGCCCGGAGAGCTATGCCAAGTACGTGGAACGGGGGAACATCGAGGTCGCGCCCCTGGCCTACATGCGCGGCCGGACGTTAGACGATTCCTTCATCATCCTGGACGAGGCACAGAACACCTCCCGGGAGCAGATGAAAATGTTTCTGACCCGCCTGGGCTTTGGCTCCAAGATCGTTATCACCGGCGACGTGACCCAGATCGACCTGCCCGGAGAGAAGGTTTCCGGCTTAAAAGAAGCCATGCGCATTTTACGGGACGTGGAGGACATCGCCATCTGCCGGCTGACCGGCAGTGATGTCGTCCGTCACGTCATTGTCCAGCGCATCATCAAGGCATATGAAGACGACGAAAACAGAAGAAAGGCGAAACGCTGATGAATACAGAGTTGAAACATGATATTTATATGGATTGGGAGCTTGCTGGGACCAACCCCTACAAGCCCCTGCTGACCCGCGTCATCACCGCGGCTTTGGCGGCAGAACACGTAGAAATTCCCTGCTCCATCGATGTCTTGCTTACCACCGATGAGGGCATTCGGGAGATCAACCAGGAGCAGCGAAACATCGACCAGGCCACGGACGTGCTCTCCTTCCCCATGCTGGAGCTGACCCCCGGCATGCCCCCGGACGGCACCGGCGAGGATGAGCAGGACCCGGAGACGGGACTGTGTCCCCTGGGCGATATGGTCATCTCCGTGGACCGGGCCAAGGCGCAGGCGGCGGAGTTCGGCCACAGCGTCGAGCGGGAGCTGGCGTATCTGGCCGTCCACTCCGTCCTGCATCTGCTAGGCTATGACCACCTGGATGAGGGACCCCAGAAGGCCCAGATGCGGGCCAGAGAAGAGGCCATTTTGGAGGGCATCGGCGTCACCCGGGACCACTTTGACGAGAGTCTGAACGCCCCATTAGAACCTGCCGCCCCCGCCCAGCCGGAGGTGAAGCGCTGCGGCATGATCACCCTCTGCGGCCGCCCCAACGTGGGCAAGTCCACCCTGACCAATGCCCTGGTGGGGGAGAAGGTCGCGATCGTGAGCAACAAGCCCCAGACTACCCGAAACCGCATCTGCGGCGTGCTGACCCGGGGCGAGTGCCAGTTCGTTTTCCTGGATACCCCCGGCCTGCACCGGGCGGCCAATCGCCTGGGCGATTACATGGTCGATGTGGTGAGGCGCAGTGTGGCGGACGTGGACGCTGTGCTGCTGCTGGTCGAACCCATCCCCAACGTGGGTGGGCCGGAGAGAGAGCTGATCGAGCAGATCAAGAAGATGCACGTCCCCTCTGTGCTGGTCATCAACAAGATCGACACGGTGGAGAAACCTCAGCTTTTGGCCGTGATGGAGGCATACAGCAAGGTCCATGAGTTCACCGCCATTCTGCCCATCTCCGCCCGGCGGAAAGAGGGGCTGGACGAGCTGCTGGACCTGGCCGCCACCTTCCTGCCGGAAGGCCCCCAGCTCTTCCCGAGAGATGCCGTAACGGATCAGCCGGAGCGTCAAATCTGCGGCGAGATCGTGCGGGAGAAATTGCTCTACTGCCTGGATAAAGAGGTGCCCCACGGGACGGCGGTGGAAGTGACCAAGTTCTCCGAGCGGGACAACGGCATCATCGACCTGCATGTGACCATCTACTGCGAGAAAGCCTCCCACAAGGGCATCATCATCGGCAAGCAGGGGTCCATGCTGAAGAAAATTTCCACCATGGCGCGAGAAGATGTGGAGCGCTTCATGGGTACCAAGGTCTATCTCGAGACTTGGGTCAAGGTCAAGGAAAACTGGCGGGACAACCTGAACCTCATCCGTAGCTTCGGCTTTGACGAGCGGGATTGAGGTTCCCCGGAAAGGAAGCGGATTTGAATGCGCCGGACTGTGCAGGGCATCGTCCTGCGGGAGATCAACTATAAGGAAGCGGATAAAATTCTCACCGTCCTGACCCGGGAAGAGGGGAAGCTCACCATCAAGGCCCGGGGCTGCCGCCGGAAAAACAGCCGCCTCATGGCGTCCAGCCAGCTTTTGGTTTACTCCGAACTGGCTATCACCCAGCGGGGGGAGTTCATCACCCTGGCTGAGGGGGACCCGCTGACCCAGTTCCGGCGGCTGGGGGAGGACATCGACAAGCTGGCCCTGGCGTCCTATTTTGCAGAAGTGACAGAGAAAACGGTGCAGGAGGGGGAACTTTGCCCGGAGATATTATCTCTCCTGCTCAACTGCCTCTATGCGCTGGACACACTGGACAAGCCTTTGGAGCAGGTGAAGGCGGTGTTTCAGTTACGCCTTTTGACCCTGACGGGCCTGGCCCCGCTTTTAGACGCCTGCGTGGTGTGCGGCAACCCTCAGCCGGAGGAGCCGAGACTGCATCTGCTCCAGGGCGTTTTACACTGCGCGGCTTGTCGGGACCAGGTGGGGGACGGGGTGTCCATGCCCCTGTCTCCGGCGGCGCTGGCGGCGGCGCGGTATATCGTGGCGGGAGACGCGAAGAAGCTCTTTTCCTTTTCCCTGAGTCCCGAAGCCCTGACCCAGCTGGATCAGGTGACGGAGGCGTTTCTCATGACCCAGCAGGAGCGGGGCTTTCGGACGCTGGACTATTATAAACAACTGAGGAGGCAAGCCTTTTCATGACAGATCGATTTGAAAAATCCATGCAGACCCTGGAGCTGCCTCGTGTGCTGGACATGCTGGCGGACCAGGCTGTGACGGAGGAGGGCAAGGACAAGGCCCGCCGTCTCCGCCCGGAGACGGACTCGGTGGAGGTGACGGCACTGCTGGCCGAGACGACCGCCGCCGTGGAGAAAATGGTCCTGGGCGGCAGCCCCGCCTTTGCCGGGGTGCGGCCGGTGGCCGGGTCCCTCCAGCGGGCCAACATGGGGGGCAGCCTGAACACGAGAGAGCTACTGGACATTGCCAGGGTCCTGGCCGCCGCCCGCTCCGCCAAGGAGTACGGCGAGGGGGACGCGGAGAAGAAAACGCCCATCGACGTGCTCTTCCACTCCCTGCGCCCCAACCGGTTTTTGGAGGATAAGATCACCGGCTCCATCGTCGGGGATGGGGAATTGGCCGATTCCGCCAGCCCGGAGCTGGCGTCCATCCGCCGCCATATGCGGGCCACGGAGAGCAAGGTCCGGGATATTTTACAGCGCATCATCTCTTCCTCTCAGGCTAAGTACTTGCAGGAGAGCATCATCACCCAGCGCTCCGGGCGGTACGTCGTGCCGGTGAAATCTGAGTTTAAGAACGAGATCCCCGGCCTGGTCCATGACCTGTCCGGGTCTGGGTCTACCTTCTTCATCGAGCCCATGGGCGTGGTGCAGGCGAACAACGAGCTGCGGGAATTGCAGGCCAAGGAGGAGAAGGAAATCGACCGGATCCTGGCAGAGCTTTCTGCCGAGGCCGCGTCATTCCGGGAGGACATCAACTTAGACTATGAGCTGCTGGTCCGCCTGGACGTGATTTTTGCCCGCGCCAAGCTCTCGAACAAAATGCACGCCATGGCTCCCGGCCTTTCCACCAAGGGCCTGAATTTGCGCCGGGCGCGGCACCCCCTGCTTCCGCCCAAGACGGCGGTGGCCAACGATCTGACCTTAGGGGAGACGTTCGATACCCTGGTCATCACCGGCCCCAACACCGGCGGTAAGACCGTTACTTTGAAAACCATCGGCCTGCTGACCCTTATGGCCCAGTGCGGCCTGCACATCCCCGCCGGGGATGGGAGCGTCATCAAGGTCTGCAAGCGGGTGCTGGCGGACATCGGCGACGAGCAGTCCATTGCCCAGTCCCTTTCGACATTCTCCTCCCACATGAGCAACATCGTCGGCATTTTGGAGGAGACGGACGACGAAACGCTGATCCTATTGGACGAGCTGGGCGGCGGCACGGACCCCGTCGAGGGCGCGGCCCTGGCCTCGGCCATCATCGACCACGCCCGCAGTTTGGGGGCCATGGTCGCGGCGACGACGCATTATGCCGAATTAAAAGTCTACGCCATGACGACGCCGGGGGTGGAGAACGCCTCCTGTGAGTTCGATGTGGAGACCTTGGCCCCGACCTACCGGCTGCTGGTAGGCATCCCCGGCAAGTCCAACGCCTTTGCCATTGCGCGGCGGCTGGGCATCTCCGAGGAGATCATTCAAGATGCCGCGGCCAGAGTGGACGCAGAAAACGTGCGCTTTGAGGACGTGCTGACGAAGCTCGACCAGCAGCGCCAGGAGATGGAAAAGGAACAGCGTCAGGCCGCCCAGCTCCGCCGGGAAATGGAGGAGGCCAGCGCCAAGGCCCAAGCCTACCGCGACCAGCTGCAAAAAGAAAAGGAAAAGGCCGAAGCCAGTGCGAAAGCCCAGGCCCGGGCGATTCTGGACGATGCCCGCCGCACCGCCGACCAGGTTTTCCAGGAGCTGGGCGACATGCGGAAGAAGGCCCAGAAGGAAAAGGACTGGCAGAAGGTCAACGACCAGCGGGCCGGTCTGCGCCACAAGCTCAACGAGGCCGAGGACAAGCTGGGGGCCAGACCCCAGGCGGCGGTCCCGCCCATGCTTCGCCCGGCCAAGAAGGGCGATACCGTGACCATTTTGAAGACGGGGACCCAGGCTTCCGTCCTGTCCGTCAACAAGGACGGGGTTTTGCAGCTGCAAGCCGGCATCCTGCGCATCACGGCCAAGCAGGACGAAGTCCGCGTGGTGGAAGGGGAGACGCAGAGCCAGAAGGCCGCCAAGCAGTACATCCGCCGCACGGAGCACAAGCTCCGCTCCCTGGGTGCAAAAGCCGAGGTGGACCTGCGGGGCATGACCACAGACGAGGCCGAGCTGACCCTGGCCCAGTTCATCGACAGGGCCATCGTCTCCAACCTCACCCAGGTCACGGTCATCCACGGCAAGGGCACCGGGGCCGTGCGGAAAGCGGTCCACAATTACCTCAAGCGCTGTAAGGGCGTGGCCTCCTTCCGGCTGGGGCGTTTCGGCGAGGGTGAGGACGGCGTGACCATCGTGGAGCTGTCCTGAAATCCGGCCAAAGGACCCGGATTCCGGAGAAAGCACCGAAAAATTGGCGTAAAATCGGTAGATTGCCGTGAAAAATAGGATTGACGGATAGGGCGAAATTTGCTATCCTTATAGTAGTATTTTTGGGAAAGAATCAGGGAGGGACTTTTATGTATATCAAGCAGGCAACTGTCAACAACCAGGTCGGCCTTCACGCAAGACCTGCCACCTTCTTCATTCAGAAGGCAAACGAATTCAAGAGCACCATTTGGGTGGAAAAGGACGAGCAGCGGGTCAACGCAAAGAGCTTGCTGGGCGTGCTCTCCCTTGGCATCATCAAGGGCAGCACCATCGACCTCATTGCCGACGGCACCGACGAAAAGGATGCTGTGGACGCCCTGGTGGAACTCATCAGCTCTGATTTCGCTGACTGATCTTAGAATGAAATGGTTTCGCTCCGGCGAAACTCGTGGAGAGAAGCGCCGCATTCGCGGCGCTTTTTTCACCCCAGAAGCGGACGGAGGTGGGAAGCACGACCTTTGACGAACTGAAAGAAAAGGCCCTGAGCCTGCCCCTGAAGCCCGGGGTCTACCTGATGATGGACCAGATGGGTACCGTCATCTACGTGGGCAAGGCCAAGGCCCTGAAAAACCGGGTGAGCCAGTATTTCCACGACCCATCCAACCACAACGAAAAGACCCGGGCCATGGTCGCCCAGATCGACCACTTTGACACCATCGTGGCCGGGTCGGAGTTTGAGGCCCTGGTGCTGGAAAACTCCCTCATCAAGCGCCACAAGCCCCACTATAATATCTTACTGAAAGACGACAAGGGCTATCCTTACATCCGTCTCTCTGTGAAAGAACTCTATCCCCGCTTTTCTATCCAGGGGAAAATGGCCGACGACGGGGCAAAATACTTTGGGCCGTTCGGCGGGCGGCACGACACCCAGGCGATTTTAGACGCCATCCGCGGGGCCTTGAAGCTGCCCACCTGCGGGAAAAAATTCCCCCGGGACCAGGGGAAAGAGCGGCCTTGC
>CAVCXN010000003.1:0-4253 GCA_963606215.1 uncultured Mycoplasmatota bacterium
GATTACGGCGGGGTCGGTGCTGGCTGTGGTGATCTTTTATGTGCTGGTGGCCGTGGCACAGTGGCGCATCTTCACCAAGGCCGGGGAAGCTGGATGGAAGGGGCTTATCCCGCTGTACAACCTGTATATTCAGTATAAGCTGACCTGGGACACCAAGATGTTCTGGTATCTCATTGCGGTGGAGCTGGTCTCTTCTGTACTGTCGGCCATTGCGTCTGGGCTCTTGATCGCGATCGTGACGTTTATCCTGTCGATGGCGGGCGTTGTGATTCTGATCATGGGCCTGCATAAGCTCTCGAAAGCCTTTGGGCACGGGGCTGGGTTTACGCTGGGGCTTATCTTCCTGAACCCTATCTTCCTGCTCATCCTGGGCTTCGGCAGCTCCCGGTATATGGGAAACCTCAGCTGGCCCAACCAGGCGCGGTTTTGAGGAAAGATATAAACCGAAAAAATCCCGTCGAAAGTTGACAGAAAAAGAAGCGCTCGCCTTGACAGGCGGGCGCTTGTCAGTTATCATCAAAGTATCAGCAAGTATCCACCAAAGAGAGAAACAAAATCTCTACCTGAGAAAGGACGGTACTTATGCAATACGAGATCAAAGGCGGCGCGTTCCCGGTTGTGGTCTGTGAGCTGAACGACGGCGAGCAGATGGTCACGGAAAAAGGCTCCATGGTCTGGATGAGTCCCAACATGGAGATGAAGACCGCCGGCGGCGGCGTGGGGAAGATGTTCTCCAAAGCCTTCTCCGGCGAGAGCATGTTCCAGAACATCTACACCGCCCGCGGCGGCAACGGCCTCATCGCCTTCGGCTCCAGCTTCCCGGGGCAGATCTTGGCCATCGACATCGGGCCGGGCAAGGAAGTCATCCTGCAAAAGACGGCGTTCCTGGCCTCTGAGCCGGGGGTGCAGCTGTCCATGCACTTCAACAAGAAGCTGGGGGCCGGGTTCTTCGGCGGCGAAGGCTTCATCATGCAGAAGCTCTCTGGTCGCGGCATGGCCTTTGCGGAGGTCGATGGCGAGCTGGTGGAATACAGTCTTGGCCCCGGTCAGCAGATGATCGTGGACACCGGCAATGTGCTGGGCTTTGAGAGCAGCGTCGCCATCGACATCCAGCAGGTCAAGGGCCTGAAAAACAAGCTGCTCGGCGGTGAGGGCTTCTTCAACACCGTGCTGACCGGCCCGGGCAAGATCTGGCTTCAGACCATGCCCATCTCCGGCGTGGCGATGTCCATCGCCCCCTTCCTGCCCACCAAGGGGAACGGCTGAGTTTCCCTGCGGAACGTTTCCAAATTGACCCAAGATACCCAATATAAGATGATACCCAAAGGAGCGCAGAATCATATGCTAGGAGCTTGTCTCGACGCTGTGCGGGCCTCTGTCCCGCTGGTGCATAACATTACCAATTACGTCACGGTCAATGACGTGGCCAACGTCCTGCTGGCCTGCGGCGGCAGCCCCATCATGTCCGACGAGCCGGAGGATGTGGAAGACATCACGTCCATCTGCGGCGGCTTGAATCTCAACATCGGCACCCTCAACCAGCGGAGTATTGAGGGGATGCACCGGGCGGGCAAAAAAGCCGCGGCGCTGGGCCACCCCATCCTGCTCGACCCCGTGGGCGCCGGAGCCTCGGCCCTGCGGACGAACACCGCCGTGCGCCTCATGCACGAGCTGCCGCTCACCGTCATCCGGGGCAACATCTCCGAGATCAAGACCCTGGCCCTGGGCAGCGGCACGACCAAGGGTGTGGACGCGGATGTAGCCGACGCGGTCACAGAGGAAAGCCTGCCCCAGGCCATCCAGTTTGTGAAGAATTTTGCGCAGCAGGCGGGCGCCATCGTCGCCATTACCGGGGCCATCGATTTGGTGAGCGACGGGGCGCAGTGCTACGTCATCCGGAATGGCCGCCCCGAAATGGGCAAGATCACCGGCACGGGCTGCCAGCTCTCCGGCCTGATGACGGCGTTCCTCGTCGCCAACCCCGAGCGCAAGCTGGAAGCCGCCGCTGCTGCCGTGGCGATGATGGGCCTGGCCGGGGAGATCGGCTGGCTCCACATGGCGAAAGGGGAGGGCAACGCCTCCTACCGCACCCATATTATCGACGCGATCTACAACATGAGCGGGGCCGACCTGGACAAGGGGGCAAAGTATGAACTGCGCTGAGAAAGACCTATTGCTTTACGCCGTCACCGACCGCCATTGGCTGCACGGCCGCACCCTGCACGAAGTCGTCAAAGAGAGCTTAGACGGCGGCGTGACCTTCCTCCAGCTCCGGGAGAAAAACCTGGACGAGGCCCATTTCCTGGACGAGGCGAAAGACATCAAGCAGCTCTGCCGTGAGTACGGCGTGCCGTTCATTGTCAATGACAACGTAGATATCGCCCTGGCCATGGACGCCGACGGCGTCCACGTCGGCCAGAGTGACATGGAGGCGGGGGACGTGCGCGCCAAGCTGGGGCCGGATAAGATCATCGGCGTCTCCGCCCAGACTGTCGAGCAGGCCCTCCAAGCCCAGGCCCACGGCGCGGATTACCTGGGTGTGGGGGCGGTGTTCCCCACCGGCTCCAAGGCCGATGCCAAGGAGGTGGAGTGGGATGTGCTGCGGGATATCTGCCGGGCCGTCTCCATCCCCGTGGTGGCCATCGGGGGGATTACCCGGGAAAACGTCACCAAGCTGGCCGGGACGGGGATTTGCGGCGTCGCGGTGATCAGCGCGATCTATGCGCAGGAGGACATCACGGAGGCCGCAAAGAACTTGAAGGAAACCGTCAAAGAGATGGTAGCACCCTGAACGAAAAAGCCTTCCCACTCCGGGAAGGCTTTTTCCATTGCAAATTTCGACAAGATATGCTAAAAAGGAGAAGAAACAAACTCTGAACTAGAACGGCTTCGAAATATAAAAAATCGGAGTACCGAAACGGTACTCCGATTGGTCCGAGTGTTGAGATTCGAACTCAAGGCCTCTTGAACCCCATTCAAGCGCGATACCAAACTTCGCCACACCCGGACATTGCCAACGACCATCGCTTCTGCAACAGTCAGCTTGCATAGAATAGCACGGTTTGCGGGAAATTGCAAGCCTTTTTTTAAAATTTCTTGAAAAAATTTTTCAAAAGGATGGGGGAAAGAGAAGAGCGGTACGGACAAGGGGCCACTCGGCCAGAGAATCGGGACGCGATCAGGGCAGGAAGCTACGGTAGATTGCGGTGATCTGGCTGTTTTCTACGGTGATGGTGGTGTTCTGGGACGTGAAGCCGTAGGGGTCTGCGTCCTGCTGGGTCAGGAGCGCGGTCAGGTCGCTGGCGGGGGTGGTCTTGCCGTGGTTGTCCGGGTCGGAGTCATCGGTCAGGACACAGGTGTCAGCCACGGGGAGGGTGAGCTGGCCCACTTCATAGTAGGTCTTGCTGTCGTCCATACCCATGACATAGTAGGTGCCGGCATCTCCATTGGGTGCAAAGGTCACGCCGCCGTCTTCCTCACCGCCGTTTACGGTGATGTAGCCGTTCTCCTCCGTGACGGAGTTCACGGTGAGATCCTGGCCGTTGACCACGATCACATCGCCCTCTTTCAGGTCGGTGATCTCCACGCCGCTGAACTCCTCGTAGTTGTAGACGATGAAGGTCAGCTGCAGCTTACCATCCTCCTCCTTCAGGGAGTTGGCGTCAAAGGACGCGGCGAGTTTGCCGTCAGTCAGGGAGTTGTTCTCCAGCTGGGCCGCCACCTGGTCGGACTGGGGGCGGATCTTGCCGTCGCTGGTCTGGCTGTCTGCGCTGGTGTTCGCGCTGGCGTCTGTCGTGCTCTGGCTGCTGTCGGTCGTGTCGGTGCTGTCCGTAGTGTTTTCCTGTCGGGTGGTGCCGCAGGCAGCCAGGGACAGCAGGCTGAGCAACATCAGGGACACGATGAGTAACTTTTTCATGGGAACTACATCTCCTTTTTCCTTGTCGTCTCTGCGAGACAAGTCTATTTTAACAGGAAAGCGGGACAAAGTATAGGGACAAATCCACCGGAAATCCCTTTGTGAATTTGCGCAACATTTTCTCACCGCTGGAATAACTTTTTGCTCAGGGCAAATTTCCACGGGTCGCTGTTCTGGAAGAGCACCGTCCCCGGCCGGGGCAGGGGAGGGAGATGAGCCAGGTCACAGAGGGTATCCGGCAGAGTATGAGTCGAAAGGAAAAAAGAGAAAGCCCGGAAACCCTTGGCTTAACAGTGATAAGGAACTAATTCAAACTTATTACTGTTAGCTGACGGAT
>CAVCXN010000004.1:0-1909 GCA_963606215.1 uncultured Mycoplasmatota bacterium
TCAACGAGTACTGCGCAACCAGTTACTCTGCCAGGAGCGAGACACCGACCATTTCTGCCCAGAACTATACTGCTTTGCTGCATGGCAAGGAATATGCCACAGCGCAGAGCGCGTACAAGATCGACAACACAAAGACCAGCACCTACTACTACCCGGACTTCGGCAAGGAAGCTGCGGTTTATCCCTCTGTCTTCCAGGCACTGGGTCTGTCCTTCCCCAACCGGAGCAACGCTGCCTTTGCCGAGTGGACGCAGATCGTCAACGGCATCATCGAGCCGGACGCTCCGGTGTATACCCACGGCTCTAGCAAGAAGGGCGGTGATATGCAGGATGTGGCCGATTACATCCGCTCGGCCGCATTCAAAAACACAGCCATGGTCTACATGCAGTCCGACGAGATGGACGCGGTGGGGCACAGTAAGGGCTACTATACCGATACTTACTATACTCAGCTGAAAAAGTTCGATAATTATTTCGAGTCCATCATGAAAGCCCTGGAGGAGACTGGAACGAAGGATGAAACACTGGTCCTCTTCACAGCAGACCACGGCGGTACCATCGGTGGAAGCCATGGCGGTACGACCGACCAGGAGTATGACGTGCAGATCGCCCTGGGTGGCCAGACCATCGACAGCGGCAAGCGTCTGACCGGCGGCACCAACCACGATCCTTCGGTCATCGCTCTGACCGCCCTGCGCGGCACGGTGCCCGACAGCATGGACGGCACGGCAGACCTGTTTACCCAGGCCAGCCTGAACCAGGAGCAGTTGGTGAAGAAGGAGCGGAACGTAGAGACTGTGACCGCCACTGCGGGCACCAATGTCAACGCCTTGGAGCTGAAGCTCTCCAACGTTCAAACAGACCGGAGCATCAAAACCCTGGATGCCGTCATCGATTTGAACGGCCAGACGGTGACGAGCATTTCTACCACGGGTACTGTGGTGCGGCAGGAGGTCAAGAACGACAGCCTGTATCTGACCGTTGCCTATGATACGGCACCGGAGACCTTGGTCCGCGTGAACCTTTCCGGCTCTTCCACCGGGGTCAAGGTGCGTGAGTATATGCTGGGTACCGCAGACGGCAAAGAAATTTACGGCGACCTGGTGAACACTGCCGGGACATTGACGGACAACGGCTCTTCTTCGGGCGGCTCCTCCTCCGGCGGGCATCACAGCGGAGGTTCTTCCTCCGGTGGTTCCTCTTCCGGGAACACCAAGCCTTCTGACCCGACACCTACCCCCACCCCCACGCCCTCTGTCACCTTTGACGACGTAGCTTCCAACGCCTGGTATAAGACCGCTGTGGACTACGTCGTGGGCAAGGGCCTGATGACCGGCACCGCTGAAAAGATATTCAGCCCCGAAGCCCCCATGACCCGCGCCATGCTGATGACCGTTCTGGCTCGCTACGCGGGGGAGGATACCTCCGGTGGCACGACCTGGTATGAAAAGGGCATGGCCTGGGCCAAGGCCAACGGCATCTCCGATGGCAGCAACCCCACCGGCAACATCACCCGGGAACAGCTTGTGACCATGCTCTACCGCTACGCTGGCAGCCCGGCCACGAGCGGGGACCTGACCAGATTTGCGGATGCCAGCGCGATCAGTGCCTACGCACGTCAGGCGATGCAGTGGGCCGTGGAGAAGGGCATTCTCACCGGCACCACCCCCACGACCCTGACCCCCCAGGGTCAAGCCACCCGCGCGCAGGTCGCGACGATCCTGATGCGATTCTGCCAAAAATAAGTAAAAATAAGCCTTTGAACACCACCACTGAGAAAACAGAATACTAGAACCGAAAAAATGGGAACCACGTTTTGTGACGCGGTTCCCATTTTTCTTGTTGTATCAATCTTTTGTGTGTGTCAGCCACCAAAGAGCGTAGCCAGCATAGGCCCCGGCCCCCAGAG
>CAVCXN010000004.1:1919-5855 GCA_963606215.1 uncultured Mycoplasmatota bacterium
CCAGAGAAAGAGAGGCTTCGTCAATGTCAAAGTTCCCATTGTGCGCCGGATGAAGCGTTCCCGGCAAGTCCGGGTTGGCTGTTCCCAGATAGGCATACGCGCCAGGTACATCTTGGATAAAGTCGGCGAAATTGTCTCCGCTCAGGGAGAGGGCGCGGCCTGTCCGCACCCGCCCCGGGCCGAAGAGTTGGTCGATCACAGCCCCGGCTTCCTGACAGACCTGGGCGTTATTGAGCAGGGGCGTGGCGTAGTCCTCAAAATAAACTTCTGCCGTGCCGCCGTACAGGGCGGCAATCTCCTGGGCTGTGGCGGTGATGGCCTCCCGCGACTGCTGCCGGGTGTCATTCGTCATGGTGCGGGTGGTCCCTTCCAACACGGCGGAAGCGGCCAGAGCGTTATAGGTCGTCCCCGCCTGCAATTTGCCGACACCGATGATGAGCGGCTCGATGGGGGAGAAGCGGCGGGCTACCTGCCCCTGCAAGGCGACCACGATATGGCTGGCGATGTACAGCGCGTCTACCCCCAGCTGTGGGGTGGAGACGTGGGCTGATTTCCCCTGCACGGTGATGCGGAAAAAGTCAACGCCTGCGTTGTTCGGCCCGGGTTTCAGACCGATGGACCCGGCGGGCAGGTCCGGAGCCGTGTGCAGGCCAAAGACCCGCTCGACGCCCTCCATCACCTGGGGGACTAAAAAGGGCGTAGCTCCTTTCCCGATCTCTTCCCCCGGCTGGAAGACGAGACGAACCTCTCCGCCAAAGTCGGCCCGATGCCGGACCAGCAGGGTAGCACCGCCCAGCAGACAGGCTGTGTGTGCATCGTGCCCGCAGGCGTGACACACGCCGTCGGTCTGGGAACGATAGGGCACGTCGTTCGTCTCCTGAATGGGCAGCGCGTCGATGTCCGCCCGAAGCAGCACGACGCCGGACCCAGTGCCGGTGCCGTTCAGTACGCCGAATATGCCCGTCTCCCCAAAGCGCTGGTGGGGGATGCCCAGCTTGTCCAGTTCTTCCTCGATGCGCTGGGCGGTGCGGTGCTCCTGTAAGCTGGGTTCCGGGTGCTGGTGAAACTCGCGCCGCAGCTGGATGAGGGTTTCGGAGAGGGCGGCGGCTTCGTCTCTCAGAGCCATGGGTGGACACCTCCTGTGATTTCTGAGTTATTTCCGCTTGGGGATTTTCTTATGAATGGCTTCCAGACGATTGAGTGCCTCGTTCAGTGTCTCGTCCTTCTTGGCAAAGTGGAACCGGATGAGGTGGTTCACCGGTTCCCGGAAGAAGCTGGAGCCGGGCACGGCCCCCACGCCGACTTCCTTGGCCAACACCTGGCAGAATTCCAGGTCATTGTCATAGCCGAAGGGGGTGATGTCCATGAGAACGTAATAGGCCCCCTGGGGTTCGCTGAATTCCAGGCCCACATCTTTCAGACCCTTGAGGAACAGGTCTCGCTTGTGGGTGTAGGTCGTCTGCAACTCGTCGTAATACTCTTGTCCGAATTTTAAGCCGGGGATTACGGCCTCCTGCAAGGGCGCGGCAGCCCCCACGGTCAGGAAGTCATGCACCTTCTTGATACGCTCGGTGATCTCCTCCGGGGCGATGGTGTAGCCCAGCCGCCAGCCGGTGATGGAGTAGGTCTTGGAGAGGGAGCTGCAAGAAATGGTGCGTTCCCACATGCCGGGCAGGGAGGCAAAATAGGTGTGCTTGTGGGGGGCGTAGACGATGTGTTCATAGACCTCGTCGGTAATGACATAGGTATCATACTTCTGCGCCAGGTCTGCGATGAACAACAGCTCGTCTTTTGTAAAAACTTTACCGCAGGGGTTCGAGGGGTTGCAGAGAATGAGCGCCTTGGGATGCTGCTGGAACGCCTTCTCCAACTCCGCCGGATCAAAGTTGAATTCCGGCGGATGCAGGGGCACATAGACCGGCTCGGCTCCGGAGAGGATGGTGTCAGCCCCATAGTTTTCATAGAAGGGGGAGAAGATGACCACCTTATCGCCGGGGTTCGTCACGGTCATCATGGCGGCCATCATCGCCTCGGTGCTGCCGCAGGTGACGACAATTTCCTTGTTGGGGTCCACAGGATGACCCATGAACCGAGTCTGCTTTGCGGCCAGCGCCTCCCGGAAGCCCTGGGCGCCCCAGGTGATGGAATACTGATGAAAGTCCTCATAGGCGACTTGAGAGAGACGGTCCAGCAGCTCCTTGGGGGGCGCAAAGTCGGGGAAGCCCTGAGAGAGATTCACGGCGTTGTATTGGGCAGAGACACGGGTCATCCGGCGGATGACGGAATCGGTGAAGGTATTGGTACGGTTAGACAGTGGCTGCATGTGAGTCCTCTCCCTTGACATAAGATTTTTGATCGTTGAGGATGTGCTTGGGGTCCAGCGCATTTTTGATCTGGTTCATGGCCGTCAAAACCTCCGGCTGGGTCTGACGGAGGAAATAGCTGCGCTTGCTCAGGCCGATGCCGTGCTCCCCGGAGGCGACACCGCCCAACCGGTAGGCTTCCTCGTAGGCTTGTTCTGCCGTCTCATGGAGCAGCTTGTCCCAGGTCTCCTGGTCCCGGCCGTCCCGCATGACGCAGAGGTGCACGTTGCCGTCCCCCGCGTGGCCAAAGCCGATCATCCGCACGCCGGACTTGGCTTCCAGCTGATGAATGAAGCGGATGAACTCAGCCGTCTTACTGATGGGAACCACGATGTCCATCGGCTCCTGCTCGGAGACTGCTTCTGCCGCCTTGACCAAGGCCCCGCGCACCCGCCAGATCTCAGCGGCCTGGGCCGCGTCTTCCAGTGTGATCACTTCCAAGGCACCCTGAGACAGCACCAGCTCTTTCACGCGGTTCAAATTTTCCTGGACTTCCAGTGCCCGCCCGTCAAAGGTCAGCAGTAAATAAGACCCGGCATCCGGACGGGGATACTTCGAGCCGGAATAGACTTCACCCAGCTCGACCACTGAGCGCTCCAAAAACTCCACAGCGGTGGGATTAGCTCCGGCCTGCAAGACGGCCAGCACACTGCGGATGCCCGTGTCCAAATCAGGATAGGGGACCAGCACGCTCAACGAAGTCTCCGGCTTAGGAACCAGCGCCAACGTGCAGCGGGTAATGACAGCCAAGGTCCCCTCGGAGCCAATGAGCAGCTGTTTGAGCGACAGGCCGCTGGCATCCTTAATTTGCTTGCCGCCCAGCTCCAACACGGTGCCGTCAGCCAGCACCGCCGTCAGGCCCCGCACGTAATCCCGGGTCACGCCGTATTTCACGGCCCGCATCCCACCGGCGTTGGTGCTGATGTTGCCGCCGATGCTGGCGGCCTTTTCGCCGGGGTCAGGGGGATAGAAGAGGCCGCGCTCTTCCACATACGCCTGCAAGTCCTGCAGCAGCATTCCCGGCTCCACGGTGATGGTCATGGTGTCCCGGTCCAGCTCCAGCACCCGGTTCATCCGGGAGAGGTCCAGGACGATGCCGCCCTTGGTCGGGATGGTGGAGCCGACCAGGTTCGTCCCGGCCCCTCTGGGGGTCACGGGGATGTCGTGGTCATGGGCGTAGCGGAGTAAGGCGCTGACCTCTTCGGTCGTCAGAGGAAAGACCAGGGCGTCCGCCTGACCATGGACGCGGTCCAGGGCGTCGGTGAGATAGTGTGGGGGGATATCGTCAAAGCGCAGACGGTCCTCGTCGGGAAGAATGGACCGAAGGGCCTGTTTGTCAAGTAGCTGCATGGAGAAAACCTCGCTTTCATAGGGGAGTCGTCAGGAAATGGCCCAGCCCCCGCCGCCCCACAGAGGGCAGCGGGGGACTATGGCTGGTATGGTATGAAAAGTTCTGGCGCTTGGTTCAGGGTGTGCGATTGGCTTACTGGGCCTCGGAGAAGAGGTCCTGATCCCAGCCCACCTTGATGAAGTAGCCGCCGAAGTCGTCGTTGAAGACCTTCTCGGTGGCGTC
>CAVCXN010000005.1:0-2393 GCA_963606215.1 uncultured Mycoplasmatota bacterium
GTGTAGAGGTTCGAGGATGTCATATCCCATTGGGTCACAGAGGCGGGCAGTGCGTTGACCAGCACGTTGACCACCACCGCCACAGCGACTACCAAAGCCACCGCCGCCACGCTGTATCCCCCCACCCGAAAGGCTTTCGTACCCAGGGAAGCCCGGATCGCTTCCTTCGTAGGCTTCTGGAGCTTCGGCTTGTTCCAGTTGGGCTTTTTCATGCGCTCCACCTCCGTTTCTCCAGGGACTGCACGGTGAGAAAGAGAAAGATCCCGATCACGGTCAGGAAGCACACCACCGAGCGCAGGTCAAAGATGCCGTCGGCAAAGGTGTAAAACCGGTCAAACAGGGACAGCTTTTCCAGCAGCGTCGGAAACAGCCCTGCAAACTGCTCCCCTGTCCAGAGATACAGCCCCGCCAGCACTGCTTCCAGCGCTGCCATCAGGCCCAGGGACACCGGGGTGTTTCCCGTCATCAGCCGGAAAATAATGCCCACCAGCACCACCAGCACCGTAAAGGCCACAAAGGACGCCTTGGCTGAGCTGGCAAAATATCCCGACAGGCTGGAGAGAAAATAGTTCACCAGCAGCACCGCAAAGCACAGCCCCGCCGCGGCCCCCTGGCTCTCCGTCAGGGACGAGAGAAACAGCCCGATCGCCAGCAGCGATGCCCCCAGCAGAAAGAAGCCGGCCATCGTGCTGTAGGACAGGGATAGGCTCACCGCCCCAAACACCGACAGCACCACAGGATACAGGCACAGCACCCCCGTGGGGACCGACAGCACCACCAGCAGCGCGGCATACTTGCCCACCGCCACCTGCGTCATGGTCAGGGGCAGAGAGTAGAGCAGCTGGTCCGTTTTTTGCTTTTTCTCTTCGGCAATGGTCCGCATTGTCAGGATGGGTACCAGGATGAGGAAAATAAAAGAGAGATTCGTCAGCACATAGGCGAAGTTTGCCAGGTTGCTGTTGAGATTGATGGCCATGGTGTAAATGCCCGCAAAGAAGAGCAGGAACGCCCCGAAGATCCAGCCGATCAGACTGTGATAGTAGAGCGATAGCTCATGGCGGAAGATCGCTTTCATGGTGCACCCTCCTCTTCTTCTCCGTCTTCCAGGTCCTCGTCGTCGTCGTCCGGTTCCTCGTCCCATGCCTCGTCCGGCTCGTCATCCAGTTCTTCTTCGTCCTCCGGCTCGTCGTCGGTCAGCTCCAGGAAGATTTCTTCCAGGCTGACCGGACCGGCGGCCCCGGCAAAGCGCTGTTCCAGCTCCTCCAAGGTGTCGCAGGCCACCAGGTGGCCGTGGGAGAGAATGAGCACCCGCTGGCACACCGCCTGGACCTCGGACAGGATATGGCTGCTCAGGATGACCGTGTGCTCCTTCCCCAGGTCGCGGATGAGCTTGCGGATGCCGATGATCTGCTTGGGGTCCAGGCCCACCGTTGGTTCGTCCAGGATGATGACCGGCGGGTCACCCATGAGGGCCTGGGCGATGCCCACCCGCTGCTGGTAGCCCTTCGAGAGATTTTTCAGCAGCCGATGGGCCACCTTTTCCGTCTTGGTGACGGCCAGGACGTGACGCAGCTGCTCCTCCAGCGCCGCTTTCTGCAAGCCCTTGGCCTGGCCGACGAAGGTCAGATATTCCCGGACGGTCTGCTCCAGGTACAGCGGCGGGCGCTCCGGCAGATAGCCGATGCATCGTTTGGCCTGGGCCGCCTGCTCGAAGATGTCATAGCCGCACACCGTCACCCGTCCTTCCGTGGCGGAAAGGCAGCCGGTGAGGATGTTCATGGTGGTAGATTTTCCCGCGCCGTTCGGCCCCAGCAGGCCGTAGATGATCCCCTTCTCAATGTGGAAGGAGAGGTCCGAGACGGCGGTGTGGCTGCCATAGCGTTTGGTCAGCCCAGTTACTTCGATCAATCGCGTTCCCTCCCATTCTGTCCCGCCGAACCCGGCGGGCCGTTGGTTCTTACGGTAGTGGGGAAAACTGAAACCAGCCTGAAAGAAGCTGTGAACAAGCTGTGAAGTTGGGCAAAAAAATGGGAGCGTCTCTTTATGAGACACTCCCCGTTTTTGCAGTCTTGTACCCTTTCCACTCCTGCAGCGGTCGCTCATGTCCGGATCTGAAACTCCAGCACGACCTCATTGTACTTGTAGGTTGTGGGAGACATACAGGAGATGATGACCGTACTGTCCTCCTGTTCAAACAGCTTGGGCGGAAAAATCGAGCGCGGGTCAGAATGAACCTCTCGACGCTCTTGAAAACAGAGATAGTTTCCCTCCTCCAAGGTCTCTACTACGTCCGGGCCGCACGGAAAGACCTCCAGGAACATTTTGGACGAACAGCGCGTTTCCTTGTGGTAGGTCGATATCATGCCATGCGGAAATGAAGCTTGCAAGCCCTT
>CAVCXN010000006.1:0-5372 GCA_963606215.1 uncultured Mycoplasmatota bacterium
GTTCATTGGCCAGTATGTATGCGTCTATAAAATTGAAAACGATACTGTTTTCATCTACCATCTGGCAGACGCACGAAAGAATTATATCTTCCATATCTTTGGTTTGGAATAACCACGCAGAACCGCTTTGCTTTGTGTTTGACCTCTTGAAAAAGTTGACGATTCGTGCTATACTTGCAAGCTGTATTGTTATCTACAAATCCTGCCACGCAGAGACCCGGAGGAATCGACTTTGAGACAGACTGTGACCATCCCGCCGGCGGAGATCGACCGCCAGCTGGCCCTTTGCGACCAGATCCATACCCTGCTGGAAGACCGGCCCGGCCAGAAGCTGGCCTTTGTCGATACCTATGGCTGCCAGCAGAACGAAGCCGATTCCGAGCGTCTGCGGGGCTATCTGGCCCGGATGGGGTACGCCTTTTCCGACACAGAGGAAGGGGCCGACCTGGTCCTGCTCAACACCTGCGCCGTGCGGGAGCACGCGGAGCAGCGGGTCTTCGGCAACGTGGGGGCGCTGTCCCACACGAAGCGGCGGCATCCGGGGCAGATCATCTGCGTCTGCGGGTGCATGGCCCGGCAGGAGCATGTGGTGGAGCGGCTGAAAAAGTCCTTCCCTTACGTAGACCTGGTCTTTGGCCCTCAGCTGCTTTGGCAGTTCCCCGAACTGCTGATGAAAAAGATGACCGAGGGCAAGCGGGTCTTCGCCGCCGGGGACGAGATCGGCACCGTGGCCGAGGGCATCCCGACGGTGCGGCAGAACCAGCTCAAGGGCTGGGTGTCCATCATGTACGGGTGCAATAATTTCTGCACCTACTGCATCGTCCCCTACGTCCGGGGGCGGGAGCGGAGCCGTCAGCCCCAGGAGATTCTGGACGAAGTGAAGGCCCTGGTGGACGCCGGATACAAAGACATCACGCTTCTGGGCCAGAACGTCAACTCCTACGGGAAAGACCTGGGCCTGGGCGTGGATTTCGCGTGGCTGCTGGAGCAGGTCAACGCTATTCCCGGCGAGTTTTTAATCCGCTTCATGACCAGCCACCCCAAGGACGCCGGTCCCCGGCTGTTCGACGCCATGGCCGCCTGCGAAAAGGTCGCGCCGGTGCTGCATCTGCCCTTCCAATCGGGCAGCAGCCGAGTGCTGAAGGCCATGAACCGGGGCTATACCCGGGAGCACTACTTAGAACTCATCGCGCAGCTGCGCCAGCGCATTCCCAACATCGTGCTGACCTCGGATGTCATCGTGGGATTCCCCGGGGAAACCCAGGAGGAATTTGAAGAGACG
This sequence comes from uncultured Mycoplasmatota bacterium, assembly GCA_963606215.1. Taxonomy (GTDB): domain Bacteria; phylum Bacillota; class Clostridia; order Oscillospirales; family Oscillospiraceae; genus Evtepia. Next base: position 1,283 of record CAVCXN010000006.1, read on the forward strand.
CTGAGTCTCATCGAGGAAGTGCGCTACGACGCGCTGTTTACCTTTATCTTCTCCCCCCGCCGGGGGACCCCCGCCGCCAAGCTGCCGGACCCCATGCCCAAGGAACAGAAGAGCGCCAATTTCCAGCGCCTGCTCCGGCGGCAGAACGAGATTTCCGGGGAAAAGCACCAGGCGTACATCGGCAAGACCTACCGCTGTCTCGTAGACGGCGAAGGGGAGGACGGCCTGCTCACCGCTCGGACAGACGGCGGGCGGCTCATCCACCTGAAAGCCGACCCCAGCTGCATCGGCACCTGGCAGCGGGCCAGGATCACCGGGGCCTCCACCTGGGCGCTGTTCGGCGAGGTGGCACACTGACCAAAGCGAGTCCCCAATTTACAATCTATAAAAAAGAGGTATCCCCATGGCTGAACTGACCCCCATGAAAAAGCAGTATTTAGAGATCAAGAGCCAGCACCCCGACAGCTTGCTCTTTTTCCGCCTGGGGGACTTTTATGAGATGTTCGACGCCGACGCGAAAACCGCCGCCGCAGAACTCAACCTCACCCTGACCACCCGGGACCGGAACAAGCCGCCGGAGCAGCGGACGCCCATGTGCGGCGTGCCGTATCACTCCGCCGAGGCGTATATCTCCCGGCTCATCGCCAAGGGGTACAAGGTCGCCATCTGCGAGCAGACCGAGGACCCCGCCCAGGCCAAGGGCCTGGTGGACCGGGAGATCATCCGGGTCGTCACCCCCGGCACCCTCATCGAGGAGAACATGCTGGAGGAAGGCAAAAACAACTTCCTGGCGGCCCTGTACAGCGGCCCCCAGGGGGCGGGGCTGTGTCTGGGAGACATCTCCACCGGAGAGGTCTTCCTCACCAATTTCGACCCCGCCGGTTGGCAGGAACACGCGATCAATGAGCTGGCCCGCTTCAGCCCCCGCGAGATCATTCTCTCCCCGGGAGCCTGTGAAGAGGGCCTTTTGGACTATTTATCCGCCAAACTGTCCTGCCGGGTGGAGCACGCCTCCGAAGCCCGCTTCGACCTGGCCGCGGCGCAGGCGCGGGTGAACCAGCAGTTTACCGTGGGGCTGGACCAGGTGCCCGGCGACGCCCGGCCCGCGATTCAGGCCGCCGGGGGACTGCTGTCCTATCTTTATGAGACGCAGAAGACGGACCTCTCCTACCTCCACACCGTGCGCTACTATTCCACCGGCCGCTTTTTAGAGCTGGACCCCGTGGCCCGGCGCAATCTGGAGCTGACCGAGACGCTCCGAGGGAAGGAGAAAAAAGGCTCCCTGCTCTGGGTGCTGGATAAAACCAAGACTGCCATGGGCGGGCGCTTGCTCCGTAGCTGGCTGGAACGGCCCCTGCTGGACCCCGTCGCCATCTCCCGGCGGTTGGACGCCGTAGCTTGGCTGGTAGACCACTCCGTGGAGCGGGAAGAGCTGACGCAAGTTCTGCGCGAAATTACAGATTTGGAGCGGCTCATCTCCCGCATCGTCTACGGCACCGCCGGAGCGCGGGACCTCGTCTCGCTGGCCGCCGGGCTGAGCCGGCTGCCGGAGCTGCAAAACTATCTGCCAGACAAATCCCCCGTGCTCCTGGCCCGCCTGCGGGAGGAGCTGACGGGGCTGCCCGCTCTCACGGACCTCATCGCCCGGGGCATCATCGACGAGCCGCCCTTCTCCGTACGGGAGGGGAGCATCATCCGGGCTGGGTACAACGAGGACGTGGACCAGTTGCGGGAAATCCTCACCGACACCAAGGGCGTCATCGCCAAGCTGGAGGCGGCGGAGAAAGAGAAGACGGGCATCAAGTCCCTGAAGGTCGGGTTCAACAAGGTCTTTGGGTATTACATCGAAGTCTCCAAATCCTACTATGACCAGGTGCCGGAGACGTACATCCGCAAGCAGACCCTGACCAACTGCGAGCGCTACATCACCCAGGAACTCAAGGATATGGAGCACACCATCCTCTCCGCCCAGGACCGGATCGTTGCCTTGGAGTATCAGCTCTTCTGCGGCATCCGGGACCAGGTGGCGGCCCAGTCACCCCGCATCCAGGAGATCGCGGGGGCGGTAGCCCGGGTGGATGTGCTGGCTTCCTTCGCCACAGTCGCGGCGGAGAACAACTACTGTATGCCGATTGTCGATAACTCCGACCGGCTGGAGATCACGGAGGGGCGGCACCCGGTCGTCGAGAAAATGCGCCGGGATGTTCTCTTTGTGCCCAACGACACTTACATGGACAACAAGGAGAATCTCGCCGCCATCATCACCGGGCCGAATATGGCGGGGAAATCGACGTACATGCGCCAGGTGGCGCTCATGGTCCTCATGGCCCAGATGGGTTCCTTCGTCCCCGCTCGGTCGGCGCGCATCGGCGTGGTGGACCGCATCTTCACCCGCATCGGGGCCTCGGACGATCTGGCCGGGGGACAGTCCACCTTCATGGTCGAGATGACCGAAGTGGCCGAGCTGCTCAAGCACGCCACGTCCCGGAGCCTGCTCATCCTGGACGAGATCGGGCGGGGGACTTCGACCTATGACGGCATGTCCATTGCCCGGGCCGTCCTAGAGTGGTGCGCTGACCCGAAACGCCTGGGGGCAAAGACGCTCTTCGCCACCCATTACCATGAGCTGACCGTTCTGGAAGGGGAGCTTCCGGGGGTCAAAAACTTCAACATCGCCGCCCGGAAGAAGAAGGACGAGATTCTCTTCCTGCGCAAAATCGTCCCCGGCGGGGCGGACCAGAGCTACGGCATCGAGGTCGCGAATCTGGCGGGCCTGCCGCCGAAGGTCATCCGGCGCGCGCGGGAGATTCTGGCGGAGCTGGAGAGCCAGGAGAAGATACCAAAGCAGACCCCCGCCCGGGAAGAGCCGCAGGTGTCTTTGACGGCGCTGGGGGAGGAAGAGGTGCTTGCAACCCTGCGGAATACGCAGCTCGAAAGCCTCACCCCCCTGCAAGCGATGAACCTATTGTATGAACTGAAAGCAAAGCTATAATTTGACCAGATAAGGGAACACACCATGCCAAGAAACGAACACGCCAAAACCGAACACGCCCCGATTCAAGTGCTGGACTCCCATGTGGCCGACCTCATCGCCGCCGGAGAAGTGGTGGAGCGGCCGGCCTCTGTGGTGAAAGAGCTGGTGGAGAACGCCATTGACGCCGGAGCATCGGCGGTGACGATTGAAATTCAGCGGGGCGGCATGGCGCTCATCCGGGTCACGGACAATGGCAGTGGTATCCCTGCCGGGCAGTGCCGGACGGCTTTTCTGCGCCATGCCACCAGTAAGCTCCACACCGCCCAGGACCTGGACGCCATCGGGACGTTGGGCTTCCGGGGGGAGGCGTTGGCGGCGATCTCTTCCGTGTCGCGGGTGGAGCTGATCACCCGGACGGCGGAGGAAACGCTGGGCGCTTCGCTGACCTTGGAGGGGGGAGATGTCGTGGAAGAGGAACCGGCCGGTTGTCCGCTGGGGACGACGATGGTGGTGCGGGACCTCTTTTACAACACCCCCGCGCGGCTGAAATTCATGAAGCGGGACGCCGCCGAGGGCGCGGCGGTGTTTGCCTTGGTGCAGAAATTGGCGCTGTCGCACCCGGAAGTGTCTATCAAATTTCTCCGGGATGGAAAACAGGATTTGCTGACACCGGGGGACGGGAAATTGCAGTCTGCCCTCTATGCGGTGCTGGGCCGGGACATGGCTCTGGGCTTTGTGCCGGTGCAGGGGGGCGCAGAGGACGTGACGGTGACGGGCTTTGTGTCCCTGCCCGCCTGCTGCCGGGGGAGCCGGAACTATCAGTTCTTCTTTGTGAACGGGCGGCAGGTGAAGTCCAAGCTGCTCATGGCCGCGTTAGAGCGGGCCTATGAGAACCAGAAGATGGTGGGCAAGTTCCCTGGCTGTGCGCTGCAAATTCAGCTCAAGACCAACGCTGTGGACGTGAACGTTCACCCGGCGAAGACCGAAGTCAAGTTCCTCTATGAACGCAAGGTCTTTGACGGGGTGTACTACACCGTCCTGGCCGCGCTGAACGGGGAGGAGCGGCACCCTGACCTCGTCTTCCCGGAACAAAAAAAGACGGGATCGGTGCAAACG
>CAVCXN010000006.1:5382-12309 GCA_963606215.1 uncultured Mycoplasmatota bacterium
CCAAAACACCCCCCGCTCCGCCAACGGCGAACCCGTCCGCCGGGGGTGGATTCCAGAAGATGACGGCTCGGGAATTCCGAGAAGGGCAAGCCCTGCGGGACCCGGCCGCTGCCGCGCTCCTGCGGCCTCTGGCGCGGGAAATTCCTCCGGTTGTCCCCAAAACGGAGGAAAAAGCAAACCCAGTGTTCCCAAGGGTTTTCCCCGGTTTCTCCACAGGAAACGAAGAAAAATCCACAGCTTCTCCCGCAAATGTGGATAAATCGGTGGAAAATGTTGAAAACTTCGTTTCCGCTCCCAGACCCGTTGACACGCCCCGTCCGCGTCCCGTGGAGGAAAGGCAGGAAGAGAGCGCCCCTCAGCTGACCCTGCTGCAATCGCCCGCCCAGCCCCAGGTGCCGGAGACGGCGCAGCTCCCGCTGGTGCCTGCGAAGGAAGTCGAAGCCGAGGAAGTTCCTTGGCGGCTGGCCGGGGAAATCCTGCAAACATACCTCATTGTGGAGCAGGGGGACACTGTTCACCTCATCGACAAGCACGCCGCGCACGAGCGGATGAACTTTGACCGCATGAAGGCCGCTGGGTACCAGCCCATGGCGCAGACGCTTCTGGCTCCCGTGGTCTTTACCCCGCCTCCGGAGGAGGGGGTGGTCCTGCTGGACAACCTCGATCTGCTGGCGCAGTTTGGCTTTGCCTGCGAGGAATTTGGCGGCGGGGCCTTTGTGGTGCGGGAGATTCCAGATTACCTGGAACCCGGTCAGGTCGAATCGGCCCTGTGTGAATTGGCCGGAGAGCTGCTGAAAGGGGCCGGAGCCGACCCCCAGGCCGCGCGGGACGCGGTGCTGCACACGATGGCCTGCAAAGCGGCGATCAAAGGCGGGCAGAAGAACTCCCGGGATGAGCTGCTGGTGGTGGTCCGGGAGGTCATGGCCGGGCGGGTGAAGTATTGCCCGCATGGGCGGCCGGTGGCCATTACGATGACCAAACAGCAGTTGGAGCATCAGTTTAAGCGGAGCTGATGGACAGGCGGAGGATTTGGTGGTAAAATAAGGTCGAATCCCGAAGGAAAGGTGGTGCCTGAGATGGCCCAGCCCAAAAAACTCGTTGTCATCTGCGGCCCCACCGCCACGGGGAAGACCAGGCTGGGCGTCGCCTTGGCCAAAGCCTTGAACGGCGAGGTCGTCTCTGCCGACTCCATGCAGGTCTACCGCGGGATGCCCATCGGGACGGCTCAGCCGACCGTAGAAGAGATGGACGGCGTGCCCCACCACATGATGGCCATTGCAGACCCCAGCGAGAACTACAGCGTCGCCCGCTATGTGGAAGAGGCAACGGCCTGCGTCGAAGATATCTTCGCGCGGGGGAAACAGCCCATTCTGGTCGGGGGAACAGGGCTGTACATCGACGCCCTCTGCAACGGGCAGACGTTTTCTGATTTTCAGCCGGACAGCGGCCTGCGGGCCAGGCTCCAGGCACAAGCGGCCCAGGGGGGACTTCCTCAGCTCCGGGCGGACCTGGAACGCATTGACCCCGAGGCGGCTGCCCGCTTACACCCCAACGACGAGAAACGAATTTTACGGGCGTTGGAGGTGTGGTACACCACCGGCAAGACCATCTCCCAGCACAACCGGGAGACGCAGGCCGTGCCGCCGCGCTATGAAGCGCTGACCATCACCCTGACCTACGCCAACCGGCAGGCGCTCTACGCCCGCATCGACCAGCGGGTGGACGAGATGAGGGCGCGGGGGCTGGTGGAAGAAATTCAGGCGCTCTTGGCCGCCGGCATCCCGAAGGACGGGACGGCAATGCAGGCCATCGGCTACAAAGAGCTGGTCCCCGCCGTCGCCGGCGGCGACGCTGAGGCCATAAAAAAAGCTGCCGAAGAGGTGAAGCTCCGCTCCCGGCAGTACGCCAAGCGGCAGCTGAGCTGGTTCCGCCGAAACCCCAAGGCCCATTGGATCGAGGTCGACGCTGTGGAAAATTTTTCCAGTGTCATTGTGGATTCGACGAACTTTCTTCGCGAAAACGGAGTAGGATAGACGCACCTCACAAAGAAAAGGAGTGCGTCTACTATGCAACAGACACAGATCGCAGTACAACCCAGAAAGCGCAACTTACAGGACACCCTGCTCTCCAAGCTGCGGCGCAACCGGATGGGAGCCACCGTCTTTTTGGTCAACGGCTTCCAGATTCGGGGCGAAATTCGCGGCTTTGACCCCTTCGTAGTGGTCATCTACAGCGACGGGAAGCAGCAGATGGTGTACAAGCACGCCATCTCCACCGTCGTCCCCGAGCGGCCTCTGTCCTGGGAGGACGACGCAGACTAGCGCCGGGCCTTGTCTCTGACAGGTTTCTCCCTGTTTCTGCGGGAGGCAAGGTCCCAGCCCAAGAAAGGCTGACCCTATGAACCAACAACAAGGTACCATTTTTTCCAAGGTCGCCATGCCCATCGCCATTACCGCCATCGTGGTCTATCTCATCTGCTCGGCCTGGGTGGGGATGCGGGACCCTTATAAATTTACCGTTGCTTACACAGATTCCATGGAGACGAGCGTCAACGCCACCGGCTGGGTGGTCCGCTCGGAGGTCCCCGTCGAGGGCGCCTCGGGCGTGGTGCAGCTTCTGCGCAGCCAGGGCGAAAAAGTCGCCAAGGGCAAAAATCTGGCCGTGGTCTATCAGGACGAGACGTACGTCACCAGCCAGGAGGAGCTGTTACAGGTCAAGACCGATCTCTCCGCCCTGCAGTATGCTACTTACTCTGAGTCCCCCTCGGGGACAGCGCTGGAGGAACAGATGCTTTCCTCCATGACGAGCCTGCGTCAGGCCGCCTCCAGCGGGAACTTCAGCGGGCTGGAGGACCAGACCTCGACCTACCGCAAGCTGGTGCTGCGGCGGGAGTATCTGCTCTCGTCGGAGGCCACGGCTGCCATGACCCAGGCGGCAGCGACGCTGCAAAGCCGGTATGATGAGCTGCAAGCGCATCAGGCAGGGGCCGCTACGATCCAGGCGCCGGTCTCCGGGCTGTTTTCCTCCTATGTGGACGGGTACGAGACGATTCTGACCCCGGCCAAACTGGAGGGCTTAGGCCCCCGGGATCTGGCAGCCTTTGCCGAGACAGACCCCACCCCGGCGGAGAACGTCATCGGCAAGCTCGTGACCAACGCCGTGTGGTACTACGCCATCACCGTGCCGGGGGACACCGTCGGCCGGTTCGACAACGGCGACAGCGTGGATGTGTTTTTCGACTCACTCTCTGAGAGCTTCCCCATGACGGTCTACAGCGTGGGGGAGGTCCAGGATAATCAAGTGGTCGTGGTCCTCCGCTCGTCCCAGGACGACGACAAGGCCGAGGACCTGCGCCAGGAGAGCGGTCGGGTCATCTTCCACAGCAGCGAAGGCATCCGCGTGCCCAAGCAGGCCCTCCGCATCACGGAGGATGGCGAGCAGGGCGTCTACGTCGTGGTGTCCCAGAAGGCCCGGTTCCGCCCGGTGACGATCCTGGCCGAGGACGACACGAGTTATTTGGTCAAAGCCGCTCCCACGAGCGAAGAAGACACCCGCATCCTGCAGGACGGGGACCAGGTGGTGCTGGCCTCCGCAGAACTAACCGACGGAAAGGTGGTACGTTAAAACCATGCCAGAGACAAAGAGCTATGAATCCATCGCCGCGAACGTCGCGGCCGTGCGGGAGAACATGCGTCAGGCCGCCGAAGCAGCCGGACGGGACCCCCAGGACATCACCCTGGTGGCCGCCACCAAAGTGCAGACTTCCGACACCATTCGCAACGCCATTCAAGCGGGCATCACCATCTGCGGCGAAAACCGCGTGCAGGAGCTGGTGGCCCACTTGGAAGACAACGCCTATGAGGGGGCCAAGGTCCACTTCATCGGGCACTTACAGACCAACAAAGTGAAGTTCGTCGTGGGCAAAGTTGACATGATCGAGTCCATCGACTCCGAGCACCTGATGGACGCCGTGGAAAAGCAGGCGGCCAAGCTGGACGTTGTCCAGGACATCCTGCTGGAGGTGAACATCGGCGACGAGGCCAGCAAGGGCGGCGCCAAGCGCAGCGACATCCTGGCCCTGGCCCATCACGCCCTCCAGTGCCCCCATCTGCGGCTGCGCGGCATCATGAGCATCCCCCCCGCCACCGCCACGGAAGAGGAAAACAAAACATTTTTCCAGGAAACTTATCAGCTTTTTGTTGACATGCGGAACGAATTAGGGGATAATGTTTCTAATATTGACTGCCTTTCCATGGGCATGAGCGGGGATTATCCCTTGGCCATCGCAGGTGGGTCCACCATGGTGCGGGTCGGCACGGCGCTCTTCGGCGCTCGTCCCCCCTGGCACCCCCAGGGCTGAGGAAGGCTCCGTCACACCATTGACATAATTTTAGGGGGTTACACACACCATGGGATTCTTAGATGAACTCAAGCGTCTCGCCCATCCCTACGAGGATGAGATGGAAGACGATTACGACGAGGACGAAGACCTGTACGAGGACGAGGACGAAGAAGACGACGAACCCGAGGCTCCCCCTCGCCGGGAAGAACCGCCCCGCCGGGCCGAAGCGCCTCGCCGCCGGGAGACCCCCACGTATCAGGAGCCGCCCCGCCGCAGCTCCGGCGGCGGCAAAGTGGTGAACATCCACGCAACGACCCAACTGCAGGTCGTGCTGGTCAAGCCCGAGCGCTATGAAAACGCCTCGGAGGTGGCCGACCACCTGCGGGACAAGCGCACGGTCGTCCTGAACCTGGAGAAAACCCAGAAGGACGTGGCCCGCCGCCTGTTGGATTTTCTCTCGGGCGTTGCCTACGCCCAGGAGGGGAAGATCAAAAAAGTCGCCTTACAGACCTATATCGTCACGCCTTACAACGTGGATATCATGGGCGACCTGATCGACGAGCTGGAAAACAACGGCGTGTATGTCTGATCCCGGGCCGCGCCGGACCATAAATAGAAAGATAGGGATAGGAGTGACCGACCATGTTAACACCCCAGGAAGCGGAATCCCATGTGTTTCCGAAAGCCTCCTTCGGCGGCTATAATATGCTTCAGGTGGACGCCTTTCTGGATAGCCTCATCGAGGATTACCGCACCCTGTACCAGGAAAACGCCTCCCTCAAGAACAAGATGAAGGTCCTGGTGGACAAGGTAGAGGAATACCGCGCCACGGAAGACGCCATGCGGATGACCCTTCACTCCGCCCAGAAAATGGCCGACGCCATGGTGAAGGAAGGCGAAGCCAAGAAGCAGGCCGCCATCGACCAGACCGCCGCCGCCGTGGAAGCCAAGAGCAAGGAAGTCCGGGCGGCAATGGCCAAGGAAGAGCAGACTGTGCTGGCCAAGCTCGAGCAGGTCAGGAAAGACCTGGCCAACGAGCAGGCCCGCCTGAGCGCCGCCCGCGCCTCCACCACCGCCTACATCGGGCAGCTCAAGGAGCTGTACACCAAGCAGATCGAGTATATCGGCAATCTTTCCAGCCTGAACGCCGACGGCAGCAAGACCCCAGCCCCGGCCGCCAAGGACCCGGTGGTCACGGTGCCCCCGGAGCAGCAGGAAAAAGTTGCCCAGGACATCGAGGCTTCGATGGCCAAGATCTTTGACACTCCCGCCGAGCAGCCTGCCGCCCACGCGCCCAAGAGCGACGTGGGCGACACCCGGGTTTTTGACCAGGTGAAGTTCGGCAAGGACTATGAGATCGAATAACCAACACCAACCGCACCACGGAACCTGGCCGGACCCCCGGGCAGGTTCTGTTGCCGTTTGAGGAATATTCGTCTGCTTTCACAAAACCACCTTACCTAACAGGGATTCGACCACCCCAAAGCCTTCCCCTGGGGGGAAGGTGGACGCGAAGCGGACGGATGAGGGCTACCTACCGAAAGCTGCCTGTAGTGTGCTAAAGTAGAACGTAGAGAGGCCCCCTCCCTCATGGAGTTTTGCTTCGCAAAATGATTTTATTCGTGGTACCGCGGGGTAGGGTGTCGCCATAGTACACTACCGATCCCTTGCGCAACGTGGCCCTCATCCGACCCGGCTTGGGCCGGGCCACCTTCCCCCCAGGGGAAGGCTTTGGCTACGTGGTGCTGCTTGGATGGGTAGTACCTTTTTAACAGTATATTCTCCTCTGCCTGGTGCAGGGGGTTACGAGAATAAGGAGTGAACAGTCAACCATGTCTCAGGATTACAACGCAACCATCAACCTGCCCAAAACCGACTTTCCCATGCGGGCCGGTCTGCCCAAGCGGGAGCCGGAAATGCTCCAGCGCTGGAAGAAGCTGGACGTTTACGGAGAGCTGCTGAAGAAGAACGCGGACAAGCCCCGCTTCTCCCTCCACGATGGCCCTCCCTTCTCCAACGGCAACCTGCATATGGGCCACGCCCTGAATAAGTCCATCAAGGATATCATCGTCCGCTCCCACGCCATGCGGGGCTGCTGCACCCCCTACATCCCCGGCTGGGACAACCACGGCATGCCCATCGAGTCTGCCATCATCAAGCAGAACAAGCTCAACCGCAAGAAGATGCCCGTCACCGAGTTCCGCTCCGCCTGCCATGAGTTCGCACAGCACTATGTGGACGTGCAGAGCGAGGGCTTCCAGCGCCTGGGCGCCCTGGGCGACTGGGACCACCCCTACCTGACCATGAACCCCTCCTTCGAGGCGGAAGAGGTCAAGGTCTTCGGCCGCATGTATCAGCGCGGCTACATCTACAAGGGCCTCAAGCCCGTGTACTGGTGCCCCCACGACGAGACGGCTCTGGCTGAGGCCGAGATCGAGTATCAGGACGATCCCTGCACCACCGTTTACGTCAAGTTCCCCATGCACGACGACCAGGGCAAGCTGGGTGAGTTCGACAAGAGCAAGCTCTTCTTCGTGATCTGGACCACCACCATCTGGACCCTGCCCGGCAACCTGGCCATCGCC
>CAVCXN010000007.1:0-8281 GCA_963606215.1 uncultured Mycoplasmatota bacterium
CTTCAGCACTGGCATCTGCACGGCCAGCTCCTCCGGCATTCCCTTCCGCTGGGCTTTGTAGGCCGGGTAAGCCAGGTGGCGGAAGGTCGGCTCCTTCCGGTCGAAGGTCACGCACACGCCGTCGGGGTCCACTTCCTCCCGGATGCGGCGCAGGATGTTCAAAAAGCCAAAGATGGCGTGGGTGGGAAAACCCTCTTGGTTGTTCAGAGGGTGCATTCCGTAATAGGCCCGGTTGACGATGGAGTTGCCGTCGATCACCAGCAGCTTCATCCCATCACGCTCCTTTCCCTCAAAAAAGGTCTGAAATTTTGGAAAAAGGGCCGGTATCCGCGAGATACCGGCCCTCGGTCTGAAAAATTATTCCACAGAGATCAGGTAGTGGTACACCGGCTGGCCGCCCTCCAGCATGGTGATCTCCGCGTCGGGGCAGGCACTCTGGAACAGAGCCAGGGCCTGCTCAGCCTGGGCTTCGTCCACGCCCTCGCCGTAGAAGATGCTGATGAACTCCCCGGCCCGCTCCTTGCTGGCCTGGGCCAGCTTGTCCAGGGCGGCGTGAAGGTCCTTCTCCGTGCCGAAGAGCTGGTTGTCCACCAGCAGCAGGTAGTCCCCCGCGTGGATGGCCTGGCCGTCAAACTCCGAATCCCGGGCGGCGTAGGTCACTTCCATCGTGGTCACAAGGGACATGGCCTCTTCCATGGCGGCGGTGTTCTCCGCCTCGTCTCCGTCGGGGTTCATGGCGATCATGGCGGAAATGCCCTGAGGGACCGTTTTGGCGGGCAGGACAATGACCTTTTTATCCTCCACCAGGTCCACACACTGCTGGGCAGCCATGATGATGTTCTTGTTGTTGGGCAGGACATAGACGATCTCCGCCGGGGTCTTCTTAATTTGCTTCAGGATATCCTCGGTGGCGGGGTTCATGGTCTGCCCCCCGCTGATGACGCCATCCACGCCCAGGTCATAGAAGACCTGGGCCAGGCCCTCTCCGGCGGCCACGGCCACAAAGCCGTATTTTTTCTCCGGGGCGGCGTTCTGGTGCTCCATGGCCTCCAGCTCAGCTTCCACAGCCTCCAAATCGTCGGTGCTCTGGGCCTGCTTGCCAGCGGCCAGCTCGTCCCGCTGGGTGCGCATATTTTCGATCTTGGCCAGCTCCAGCGTGCCGAACTCGGCGGCCTTGGTCAGGACTGCGCCCGGCTCGTCGGTGTGTACGTGGACCTTGAATTCCTCGTCGCCCTCGCCGATGACCAGGCTGTCGCCCATGGTCTCCAGCCAGGCCCGGTACTCGTCCAGGGGCTTGCCCCCGGTGCGGCGGACGATGAAGACCGTGTCATAAGTAAAGGTAATTTCCTCGTCGGCCAGGGAGCCGAAGTCAGCCTTGTCCTGGGCGGGCTTCTCTGCCCCGTCCTCGTCGGGGGCGGCGACGCCCCGCAGCTCGTCCAGCATCCCCTGAAGGATGACGACAAAGCCCATGCCGCCTGCATCGACCACACCGGCCTTTTTCAGCACGGGGTTCTGGTTGATGGTGTCGGCCAGGGCTTCTCTGGCCCGCTCGATGGCGGATTCCAGGACGTACTCAAAGGCGCCGTTTTCCTCGGCCGCGCGGCCAGCCCGCTCCCCCGCCAGGCGGGAGACGGTGAGGACGGTGCCCTCGGCGGGTTTCATAACGGCTTTGTAGGCGGCAATAACTCCGGCGTTCAGGGCGTCGGCCAGGTCGATGCCATTCATCTCGTCCTTGTCCTTCATGGCCCGGGAGAAGCCCCGGAAGATGAGGGACAGGATGACCCCGGAGTTGCCCCGGGCGCCCCGCAGCATGGCCGAGGCGCACACGGAGGCGGCCTTGTCCACGGTGGTGGGCTTCTTCTGCCGCAGCTCGGCGGCGGCAGTGCTGATGGTCAGGCTCATGTTCGTGCCTGTGTCCCCATCGGGGACCGGGAAGACATTCAGCTCATTGATTTTCTGTTTTTCCGCGTTCAGGCAGGCGGAGGCGTGGATGAGCATCCCCGCCAGCGTCTTTCCGTCAACTGATTGTACCATAGTTCTTGTCTCTTCTCCTCTCAGTCGATCTGCATGGAGTCCACATAGACATCCACCGCCCGGACCTTTGCCCCGGTCATGTTGCCCACAGCGTAGCGCACCTCGCTCATGATGGCGTCGCTCACGGCGGTCAGGTTCACACCGGCGTCCACGATGATGTGCAGCTCGATGGACACCGTGTCCTCGCTCTCGAAGATCACCCGGACCCCTTTGGCCATGGACTCGTTGCGCAGCAGATGCACCAGCCCGTCCTTCTTGGACCGGGCGGCCATACCCTTGACGCCGAAGCAGCTCGTAGCGACCGCGCCGGTGATGGTGGTAAAGACCTCGCTGCTGATCTGGATCTCTCCTCGTTCGTTATGAAAGCGCATAGATTCTACCCATTCCTTTCCGGGCCGCGCGTTTGCCGCCGGCAAAAAACGCAGCCCTGTTCCATGGAAAACCCAAAACCCGGAAAAAAAGCGCTCTTCCGGATTGTATTTCTTCTGTTCATCAGGTAAAATAGTATCATACCATGCCGACCCTGTGCAACAGTATCTTGGAGGTTTTTGCTATGAAACTGATTCTGAAGTTCGCCGCGCTCATCCTGGCTCTGGGGGCTGCCGCCTGCCTGGTGCTGGCCAACATGGAGCGCATCTCCGACTGGATGGCCTGTCTCTGGGCCAAAGTCCAGGCCAAAAAGGAACTCATCTGCCGCACCTGCCCCTGCGAAGGAGACATTGAGGACGAGTATGAGACTTGGGAAGACTGATCCTTTTTCCCAAAAATCGGTTCAGGTTCCCAAAAGGCCGGAGCGGAACACCGCCCCGGTCTTTTTCTATTCCGTTCCGGTCCCGCGCCGCTTCCCCGCACACCGTCAGAGATCGCGCAGGCCGGGGTGTCTGGGGGGCAGGATGAGCGGCTCGACCTCTTCCACCACGGCGAAGGTGAACAGCGCCGTCGTGACCAAAACGCCCTGGTCGTTGTACTGCTCCACGGACACCACGCAGATGCGCTTGCCGACTTTCAAGGGTCTGGCCTTACAGACCAGATACTCCCCCGCCGCCGGGCGCAGAAAATTCACCGTGCTGCCCTGGGTGACGCAGACCTTTCCGTGGGCAATGAGGCTGTGGCCGCCGATGGAGTCGGCGAAGGCGACCAATACACCGCCGTGGACCGTGCCGTATTGCTGGCGGTTGCTGTTGCGGATCATCATGATGCCCTCGGCCCCGTCCTCCTCCGTGCGGATGAGGTGGATGCCGTTTTCCACGGCCCAGGGGTCCAGGCCACGGATTCTCCCCAATTGGGGGTCTTGCTTAAAATACAGCCGCCCCTCCTGTACCAGTTCATCCAAGGAAGCCATGTAAAATCTCCTCCTCTGCCTCTTCCTCTGTGAGGCCCAGGGTCATCAGTTTCAAAATCTGGTCGCCCGCGATGCGGCCGATGGCGGCCTCGTGGATGAGCTGGGCGTCAGGGTGGTTGGCGGTGATGGCCGGGATGGACTGAATTTTCGAGTTGCCCATCAGGATCGAATCGCACTGCACGTGGCCGAAGCCAGCCGCATCGCCGATCATGCGGGGATAGAAAATCTGCTGAGACTCGTCCTGGGCCACGGAGCGGGAGACGACCCGACCCTTGGCGTTCTGGCCTGCCAGGATCACGTCCATCTCAGATTCCGCCTTCTGCTTGCCGTGGGTCAGCAGCTTCTCATTGATGAAGCCCTCGGCATCCTCCTTCACGACCACCTTCGTGTAGCGGCGGGTAGAGTCCACGCCCCGGAGCTGAGTGGTGTCCAGCTGAATGGACGCGCCCTTTTCCAGGTAGACGATGGTCTGGGGGTTCATGATGCGCTCGCCGGTCCCCTCGCCCTCGCCGTAGTGCTTCTCGACGTAGTGGACCTTGGAGTTCTCACCCACATAGAAGGTGTGCACACCGTCGTGCTTGGAGGTCTTGTCCCCCTCGTTGTGGATGCCGCACCCGGCGACGATGACCACGTCGCAGTCCGGACCGATGAAAAAATCATTGTAGACCAGGTCATCTAAGCCCGTCTCCGTCAGCAGGACGGGGATGTGGACGGACTGGTGCTTGGTGCCGGGCTTGATGTGGATGTCGATGCCGGGCTTGTCCTCTTTGGTGACGATGTCGATGTTTGCGGTGGTCTTGCGGGAGTCGAGCTGGCCGTTCTTGCGGATGTTGTAGGCCCCCTTGGGGGTGCCCTCCAGGTCAGCGATCTCCTTCAGCATACGGATATCTACGTTGTTCATGGCTCAACCCTCCTTACTCTGGCGGCAGTTGTTCCCACCGGGCTGCAAAAAGCTGCACACCCCGCCGGTGTCGGCCAGGATGTTGGGCATGATCTCCTCTTTCGTGCCGTGGCGGGCAATCTGGCCGTTGGAGAGCATCACGATCTCGTCGGCCAGGTCGATGATGCGCTCCTGGTGGGAGATGACGAGGATGGTGTTCTTTCCCTTGCCCTGGAGCAGGCGGAACGTCTCGGTCAGCTTGGCGAAGGACCACAGGTCAATACCGGCCTCCGGCTCGTCAAAGATGAGCAGGCCGCTGGGCCGGGCCAGGATGGTCGCAATCTCGATGCGCTTGACCTCGCCGCCGGAGAGAGAGGTGTCCATCTCCCGGTCCACGTAATCGGCGGCACAGAGTCCGACCCGGTTGAGGTAGGAACAACATTCGTCCCGGCTCAGGTTCCGGTTGCCGGAGGCCAGGGCCAGCAGGTCCCGGACCCGCAGGCCCTTAAAGCGAGGGGGCTGCTGGAAGCCGTAGCTGATGCCCAGCTTGGCCCGCTCGGTGATGGAAAGCGCGGTGATATCCTGTCCGTTCCACAGGATCTGCCCGCCCGTGGCGGGGACCAGGCCCATGATGGCCTTGGCCAGGGTGGTCTTGCCGCCGCCGTTCGGCCCGGTGATGACCACAAATTTGTTGTCGTCGATGGTCAGGTCGATGCCCCGGAGAATGTCCGTCTGGGCGCCGTTGTCCTCCACCTGATAGGAAAGTCCTTTCAATTCCAGCATAGGTGATTTACTCCTTATCACACTGCGCCGCCGTAGGCGCGGTTTTTTCGGGAATCCGTCATTGTTTCTGAACGTAGAATTATAGCATAAAATCGCTTCTCCCGCAATATGTTCTCGATTTTTCCTGTCAGCTTGCACAGCATTGTTTTTGAGCCGCCGCTCACCCCATAAAATTTTCTAGTCATGTTTGACAATATTCTTCTCTTTCGGTTGACTTTTCATACAATCATTGGTAAATTAGTTCCCGTATGAAACGGATATTTTCCAGCCGAGGGGCTGGGCCAGAGAAAAGAGAGGAAGCGCAACAAGATGATCGATCGCCTTGGTTTCGACAATGAAAAATATCTGGAAATGCAGTCGGAGCACATTCGCTCCCGCATCGACCAGTTCGGCGGTAAGCTTTACCTGGAGTTTGGCGGCAAACTGTTTGACGACAACCACGCCTCCCGGGTGCTGCCGGGATTCCATCCGGACTCGAAGATCCGGATGTTGATGCAGCTGAAGGATCAGGTGGAGATCGTGGTGGCCGTGTCCGCCATGGACCTGGAAAAAAGCAAGGTCCGGGGCGACCTGGGCATCACCTACGGCACCGATACCCTGCGGCTCATCGACATTTTCCGGAGCTTCGGGTTTCAGGTCAACAGCGTCGTGCTGACCCGGTTCAGCGGCCAGCCTGCGGCAGAAATTTTCCAGTCCCAGCTGGAAGACCTGGGCATCAAGGTCTACCGCCACTACCCCATTGAGGGCTACCCCTATGACGTGCCCCGCATCGTCAGCGACGAAGGTTATGGTAAGAACGAATATGTGGAGACTTCCCGCTCCCTGGTCGTCGTCACCGCCCCCGGCCCCGGCAGCGGCAAGATGGCTGTTTGCCTGAGCCAGCTCTACCATGAGCACAAGCGGGGCATCCAGGCCGGGTACGCCAAGTATGAGACGTTCCCCATCTGGAACCTCCCCCTGCGCCACCCGGTGAACCTGGCCTACGAAGCCGCCACCGCCGACCTGAACGACGTGAACATGATCGACCCCTTCCATCTGGAAGCCTACGGTGTGACCACCGTCAATTACAACCGGGACGTAGAAATTTTCCCCGTCCTGAAAACCATGTTTGAGCGCATCGCCGGTTCCTCCCCCTACCAGTCCCCCACGGACATGGGCGTAAACATGGCCGGCTACTGCATCGTCGATGATGAAGTCGTCTGCCAGGCATCGAAGGAAGAAATTCTCCGCCGGTTCTACGCCGAGCAGTGCCGCCACCGTCGGGGCCGGACCGACGGCAACGCCGTGTTCAAGATTGAGCTGCTCATGAAGCAGCTGGGCCTGACTCCCCAGGACCGCAAAGTAGTCTCCCCCGCCCTGTCCGTCGCCGAGCGGACCGGTGCCCCCGCCGCCGCCATGGAGATGACCGACGGTAAGATCCTCACCGGCAAGACCTCCGAGCTGCTGGGCTGCTCTTCCGCCCTGCTGCTCAACGCCCTGAAATACCTGGGCAATATCCCGGATGAAATTCAGCTCATCTCCCCCTCGGTCATCGAGCCGGTGCAGAATCTGAAGGTCAATGTGCTGGGCAACAAAAACCCCCGCCTGCACATCGACGAGCTGCTGGTAGCCCTGTCCATCTGCGCCGTCACCGACCCCAACGCAAAAAAGGCCGTGCGCCAGCTGCAAAAGCTGCGCGGCTGCGAGGCCCACACCACCGTCATCCTCTCCGAGGCCGACGAGGACAGCTTCCGCCGCCTGGGGGTTCGCCTGACCAGCGAGCCGAAATATCAGACCTCTAAGCTCTACCACGGCTGAGACGGCTCAGCCATGCATCTGAAAAACCACTCCATTTCTGAAAGGAGCCACCCACTATGTTTGCCAAGACATACATTCCTGACCACTACGCCCCCCTGCTGAACCTCTACGACACCCAGAAGGCCATCGGCCTGCTCAAGCGGGTCTTTGAGGACACCCTGTGCGGCAACCTGCGTCTGCGCCGCGTCTCCGCCCCCCTGTTCGTGGAGGCCGCCTCCGGCCTGAACGACGATCTGAACGGCGTGGAACGTCCCGTCAGCTTCGACATTCCCGCCGCCGGCCGGGATGCCCAGGTCGTCCACTCCCTGGCCAAGTGGAAGCGCATGGCCCTGCACAACTACCACTTCCCCGTGGGCGAGGGCCTGGTCACGGACATGAACGCCATCCGCCGCGATGAAATTCCTGACAACCTCCACTCCATCTATGTGGACCAGTGGGACTGGGAAAAGGTCATCGCCCCCCGTGACCGCAACGTGGACTATCTGAAGGCCACCGTCCGGGACATCGTCAGCGCCATGGCCGATACCCAGAAGACCCTGCAATCCGTCTTCCCCCAGCTGAGCGTCCTGCCCCAGATTCAGCGGGATGTGGCCTTCGTCACCAGCCAGGAGCTGGAGGACCTGTGGCCAGACGCCACCCCGAAGGAGCGGGAGAACAACTGGGTGAAGGATCACCCCACCACCTTCCTCATGCAGATCGGCGGCGCGCTGAAATCCGGCAAGCCCCACGACGGCCGCGCCCCCGACTACGACGACTGGACCCTGAACGGCGATATCCTCCTCTGGGACAGCACCCTGGACCGGGCCATTGAGCTGTCCTCCATGGGCATCCGCGTCGATTCCTCCGCTCTGGACCGCCAGCTGACCGTCGCCGGCTGTGATGACCGCCGTCAGCTGACCTTCCACAAGATGCTCCTGGCCAACGAGCTGCCCCTGACCATCGGCGGCGGCATCGGCCAGTCCCGCCTGTCCATGTTCCTGCTGGGCAAGGCCCACATCGGTGAGGTCCAGGTCTCCACCTGGGACGATGAGACCATCGACGCCTGCCAGGACGCCGGGATCATCCTGCTGTAAGTTCTCTGATTTTCGAGCAAACGAAACCCCCGAACCATGTTCCGGTTCGGGGGTTCGTCTTATCCACGTTTTAAGTCCCCAATATACAAGGTCTTCCCCAGTGGGGCAAGGACTTTCAAAATCGTATTCAAGTTTGGAACTGTGCTTCCGTTTTCCATTCTGGCAATAACGGGCTGCTTTACGCCACTCAGCGCCTCCAGCTCTCTCTGAGAAAGGCCCTTTTCCTTTCGGGCTTTGATCAGTTCCCCGATCAGGGCTACTCTCAGGTCACTCTCTGCAATCTCCTCTGGTGTCAATAATTCTTTCCGCACGTCCGCCCAGCTGCGGCCCACAGAACTCATATCACTCATACCAGCCACTCCTGTTACTATA
>CAVCXN010000008.1:0-3975 GCA_963606215.1 uncultured Mycoplasmatota bacterium
TGGCCATTCTGAACGAAAAGTACGGCATGGTGGAAGAGGACTTTTTGTCCTCCGAGCTCATGGCTGTCCCTGCGGCCAAGGCGGTGGATATCGGCCTGGACCGGTCTGTGATCGGCGCCTACGGCCAGGATGACCGCGTCTGCGCCTACGCCTGCCTCAAGGCCCTGCTGGACCTGACCGAGACGCCCTGCCGCACGGCCATTTGCGTGCTGGCCGACAAGGAAGAGATCGGCTCTCTGGGCGTGACCGGCATGCAGTCTGCCGCCTTTGACACGTTTATGAGCGACCTCTGCGAGGGCCAGGGCGTGCAGCGGAAAACCTGCTATGAGCATTCCTTCTGCCTCTCCGCCGATGTGACGGCGGCCTATGACCCCAACTTTGCCGAGGCATACGAGCCGAGAAACAGCGCCTACATCAATTACGGTGTCTGCATCAGCAAGTATACCGGCGCGCGCGGCAAGTCCGGTGCGTCCGACGCATCCGCCGAACTGGTGGGCTATGTCCGCCGGGCCTTTGCGGAGAAAAACGTCATCTGGCAGCTGGCCGAGCTGGGCAAGACGGACCAGGGCGGCGGCGGTACCGTGGCCTGCTACATGGCCAACCGGAACATCGACACCATCGACGCCGGGGTGCCGGTCCTGTCCATGCACGCTCCCTTTGAGACGACGGCCAAGCTGGACTGCTACATGGCGTATAAGGGAATGCTGGCCCTGTATCAGCACGGAGTCTCTCAATGAGATAAGAAAGAAATCAGAAAAATAAGAAAGAGGTCAATCTTCTATGAGTATCCTATCCTCGATCTTCCTGGGCCTGGTCCAGGGTGTGGCAGAGTTTCTGCCCATCTCCAGCTCCGGCCACCTGTCTTTGTTTCATCACTTCTTTGGCATGGCGTCTGCCGACGGCAACCTGTTCTTTGACGTCCTGCTGCATCTGGGCACCCTCATCGCTATTTTCGTCTACTACAGGAAGGACATCCTGGGCCTGCTGAAAGAGCTGGTCCACCTCATCCAGTGCATCTTTTCCTCGAAAAAGCGCAAGGAGATGAAGCGCCTGCCCCCCGACGGCCGGATGATCCTGATGATTATCATCGGCACGCTGCCCCTGTTCGTCATCCTGCCCATCAAGAGCAAGGTGGAGGGGCTGTACAGCAACACCATTTTTATTGGCGTGGCCCTGCTTGTCACCGGCTTCCTGCTCTTCTGGTCTGACCGGATGGCGAAGGGAAAGAAAACGGCCAAGTCTGCCACCATACTGGATGCGCTCCTTGTGGGCGTGGGGCAGGCGATCGCCGTGGTGCCCGGCCTGTCCCGGTCCGGCACCACCATCTCCGCCGGGCTTGTGCGGGGGTTCAGCCGGAAGTTTGCCGTGCGCTTCTCCTTCCTGATGTCCATCCCCGCCGTGCTGGGAGCCAACATCCTCAGCATCAGCGAGACGGTGAAGGCGGGCATTGATACGTCGCAGCTGCCTGCCTACATCATCGGTACTGTGGTGGCGGCGGTGTCCGGCTACTTTGCCATCGGCCTGGTGAACCTGCTGACCAACAAGGGCAAGTTCGGCAACTTTGCCTATTACTGCTGGGGTGTCGGCGCGGCCGCTGTGGTGGCCAGCCTGATCTTCCGCGGCTGACGCCGGACCCCTGGATCGGGAGGAAACTATGTCTTCCACACAAAAGAAACCTGATAACAACAATACAAAACGCGCGGCGACCGGAAAATCCTCCGGCAGGCCCGCAAAAAAATCGCCTGCCCAGTCCTCTTCTTCCAAGAAGGGGACTTCGGCGCGTCAAAAAACAAGTGTGTATGTCCCCAACCTTGTGCAGAGGGGGATTGCGGCAGCGGTCTGCGTTTTTTTGGCCCTGCTGGTGGCTCTGGGGATGTTCGGCGTCCATGCGGTGGTCCCGGACCTGCTCAAGGAGGGCATCCAGGGACTCGTCGGCTACGGCTTCTGGCTGGTGGCCCTCGTGCTGCTGTGGGCGGCGGGGCTGCTGCTGTTCCGGCGGGATAAGCGGCAGACCCTGCGCCTGTGGTGCCTGGGGCTGCTGCCGGTGGTGGGGGGTGTGCTGCTGCACATCATCCTCTGGCCGGGGAACTACAGCGTGAGTTTCCAGCTCTTGGGCCAGCTCTGGCAGGAGGGCGTTCAGGGCATCGGCGGGGGTGTTCTCTCCGGCTTCGCAGCTGTGCTGACCTCCGCCGGCATCAGCCGCCTGGCGGCGGGTCCGCTCTTTGCGGTGGTCTTCCTCGTCCTGCTGGCGCTGGCGGCCCACGTGACCCCGAGTAAGGTGGGCCACGCCGTGGGCCGGGCCAGGGACCGGCACGCCGCCTATCGTGCGTCCCGGTATGAGGACGACGAAGATGACTATGACGATTACGACGATTATGATGACGACTGGGACGATGACTACGGCACGGCCCCCTATGAGGCCCGCCGCCCGGAGTCCCAGCGGGAGCGCCCCACCCTCTGGCCCTTCTCCCGCCGCAAGCAGGCCCCGGATGTCCCCCTGGACGACCCGGAGAAGCTGAAGGCCAAGCGGGAAGAGGAACGGTCCCAGCGAAAAGTGAAGCTCTCCCAATCCAAGCAGACACCGGACGGACCGGCGCAGACGAACGCGGGGGAGATGGTCGCCGCCGACACCTTTTTCCACCGGGAGACGGCGAAACAGCAGGCCGAGCCGGACCTGCTGCCAGTGAATGACTTCCAGCCCAACGCCCCCCTGACCGAGGCCGGGGATGCCCCCATCTGGCAGCCCCCGGAGGATTTTGATCAGCCGGAAGTGACCACCGCCCCGGAGACGAAGCAGAGCGGAAACGCCGCTGCCGCCGCAGGCGTGGCCGCTGCGGGGGCAGCGGCCGTCGGCGCGGCGGCACTGGCCGCCAAGCCCCAGAGCAAGGCCCAGCGACAGGCGGAGATTCACCAGGAGGCCGCCGCTGTGGGCCAGTCCATTCAGGAGACGCTGGACCAGGAGGAACGGGAGTACGTCTTCCCCACCCTGGACCTGCTGGCTACCCCCAGCCGGGAGGCCAACCAAGCCGCCCGGGAAGAGCTGGACGGAACGCTGGCGCTGTTGGCCGGGGCGTTGGAGTCCTTTGGAATCAATGGCCGGGTCATCGGGGCGGTGCAAGGACCCTCTGTGACTCGGTATGACGTGAGCCTGGAGCAGGGCGTGCGGCTGAATAAGCTGACCAACCTGGCCGATGACGTGGCCTTGTCTCTGGGTGTGTCCAGCGTCCGGATTGCACCGGTGCCGGGAAAAATTTCGGTGGTGGGCGTGGAAGTGCCCAACCAGATCGTCACCCCCGTGCCCATCCGGGAGGTGCTGGAATCTCCCAACTTCCAGCGGCATAAGTCCAGCGTGGCCTTCTCTGTGGGCAAGGACATCGGCGGGAACTATATTGTGGGGGACTGCTCCAAGCTGCCTCACATGCTCATCGCCGGTACCACCGGCTCCGGTAAGTCGGTGTGCATCAACTCCCTGCTTATCAGTATGCTGTATAAATCTACACCGCAGGAATTGCGCCTGATCATGGTAGATCCCAAGATGGTAGAATTGGGGGGCTACAACGGCATCCCCCACCTGCTCATCCCCGTGGTGACGGACCCGAAGAAGGCCGCCGGCGCCCTGCAATGGGCGGTGACGGAGATGATGAAGCGCTACCGCATGTTCGCCGAGGCGGGCGTGCGCGATCTGGCGGGCTACAACCACTGGGCGCAGGGGCAGGAGGGGCTGGAGCCTCTGCCCAAGGTCGTCATCGTCATCGACGAGTTGGCCGACCTGATGCTGGTGGCGGCCAAAGAGGTCGAAGAGTCGATTTGCCGCGTGGCCCAGATGGGGCGTGCGTCCGGGATGCATCTGGTCATCGCCACCCAGCGGCCCTCGGCGGATGTCATTACGGGCCTCATGAAGGCGAATATTCCCTCCCGCGTGGCCTTTGCTGTGGCGTCCTCGCTGGAATCCCGCATTATTCTGGACACCACCGG
>CAVCXN010000008.1:3985-11254 GCA_963606215.1 uncultured Mycoplasmatota bacterium
CACCACCGGCGCGGAAAAGCTGGTGGGCAAGGGCGACATGCTCTGGTTCCCCCTGGGGGCGGGCAAGCCCCTGCGCGTGCAGGGCTGCTTCATCTCCGACGAGGAGGTGGCGGAGGTGGTCGCCAGCGTGAAGCAGAATGCCGCCGCCGATTACGACGACCAGGTGATGGCTGAGATCGAGCAGCACGCGGCCAACGCCGACAAGAAAGGCAAGTCCTCCGGTTCCGCTGGGGCATATCCCGGCGGGGACGAGGACGGCGAGGAACAGGACGAGCGCTTTGAGGACGGCGTCGAGGCCATCCTGGAGGTGGGCCAGGCTTCCGTCTCCATGCTTCAGCGACGCCTGAAGCTGGGCTATGCCCGGGCCGCTCGGCTCATGGACCAGATCGAGGCCAAGGGTATCGTCGGACCTTCGGAGGGGGCCAAGCCCCGGCAGATCCTCATCACCAAGGACCAGTGGCATCAGATGCAGTCCGGCCAGCCCCTCGGGGGCGAGCCGCTGCCGGCGGAGGACCCCCTGCCGCCGGTAGAGGAAGAAATCCTGACCTTCGACCCAGTGCCCCAGGACTTCCTGGAGTGAGGGGGAGGATACGCCCGACAAATTCCGAATAATTTCTTGTGAAAAGGCCCCCGGAACGATTGCAGTCCCGGGGGCCTGCTGTTATAATAAGAAGAACAGGGTCAAATCACGGATTTGACCGATCCTAACGAAGAAGAGGTTTGTGCTATGCCCTTCGACGATCCGATTTATTTAGACTGGAACAGTTTCGACGAACTCATGCTCGAAACGGATGAACATAGACTTTGCTGGATGTACCACGACGTGCTCTCCCGCTCCCGGGTGGCCTGGCTTCTGGATGCCTACACGGAGAAGAAAGACCCCGTGCAGGAGAGCTGGGCCTCCATGACCTGGGTCGCTGCCGGGCACCAGGCGGGGAGCTTTTACCTGCTGGTCAAATGGTACGAGGACTCCTGGGCACCGCCCCAGCGCATCGACCTGTACCACGTTGCCCGGGCGGGTGGCACGGGGCAGGTCCGCGTGCGGGAGCTGGACCAATCCTTCCGGGACAAGCTGGACCGGCGGGAGCTGGCCTGGTGCGACAGCTTCCCGGCCCGGGTCAGCCGCAACGCGGCGGAGTATTTTGGCGACCAGGATTTCTGGGTCAGCCAGATGGAGACGCTGCTGGACGTGGCCCAGAGCAGCCGCGGACAGGAATTGGCCGCCTTTGACCGCTACTTTGGCCGCCGGAAGGACGGGCAGAAGGCCATGCTCAGCGGGACCATCGCGGCGTATTTCCGGAGCATCGACGCGGTCTGCTCCCTGCTCTTTGAGCTGCTGGGCCGCAGCAGCCCCAGCGCCGCCCCCGGCCAGCGGGAAGAGGTGCTGCTGGCGACCCTGCGGGAGCTGGCCAACGCGGTCGAGCCGCGGCTGCTGCCGGACCTGATCGACTTTTTCACGCGCCTGTCTGAGCACTTTTTCTACGGACCCAATCTCACGGCGTATCTGACCCGGCAGGCCGGACGAATCTTAGAAGAGAAGACGGACGAGGGGTCCCTGCGCTGGCTGCGGCTGGGCAACCAGGCCAGCCGGAAGCTGCTGCGGGAGCTGTATTTCCGCTGTGCCCCCAACCTGGCCTGGGATGCCTTTCACCGGTGGAAAGGGGCGCTGTACTTCATTGCCCTGCGCCGCCCCCTGAGCGACGAGCTGCCCCGGGGCGTGTGCATCCTGGCCCGGTTTGAGGACCAGAACAGCGAGGATGTGACCTCCCTGTTCTGGCTGGAAAACGTCACGGGCGGGGAAGTCCGCCTGTGCGAGGGGGACTTTTTAGAGGAACTGATGGACCTGCTGGTGGACAGCTACGTTCCCACCATCGACCTGCCCGTGGGCCGGCTGTGGGAGGAGAGCGACGTGGCCATCTGCTACTATCGGCTCCGCGACGCATACTATCGCTATTACCGGGGCCGCAAATAGCCCCGCAGAAGGAGGGTCACACCCGTGAAGACCGCAGTTGTCACCGACGGAAAATACCGCGCATCCCTGGCCGCGGTCCGCGCCCTGGGCGCGGCGGGGTTCCGGGTCGTCGTGACCCAGACGAGAGGGGAGGCCGCCCAAGCGCCGGCCTCCTTTCTCTCCCGCTGGGCCGCCGAGACGAAATGGATCGACGGCTCCTGCAAGGACGAAGCCTATGGCCAGCGCTTGCTGGCCCTGCTGGGGGCGTATGAGGACCCTGTCCTCTTCTGTACCGGAGCGGACACTCTGAACCTGGTCAGCCGACGACGAGAAGACTTCGCGGCAGCGGCCCGCTTTCTCGTGGCTCCGCCGCAGGTGCTGGACGACCTGAACGACAAAGAGACGGTCCATCAGCGGGCCGTCGAGCTGGGCCTGCCGGTGCCGAAAGAATTTGCGGCGGTGCCGGACCGTTATCCCGTGGTCATCAAACCCCACTGCGGCGAAAAGGTGGGGCTGAAGGCACGGGAGCGCTATGTCATCGCGGAAAACGCCGCCGATTACACGGCGAAATATTCTGCGATGGCTCGCTATGACGAGGCACCCATCGTCCAGGAAAAAGTGGTTGGCCCCGGCGAGGGCGTGAACCTGCTGCTGGATGAACACAGTCAGCTGATCTGTGCTTTCTGCCACCGCCGTTTGCGGGAGTATCCCGCCAGCGGCGGGCCGTCTACCTGCTGCGTGAGCTTTTACGACGGGGAGATGATCGACCAGGCGTACCGCCTGCTGGCTTCGTTCGGTTTCGTGGGCATGGCGATGGTAGAGTTTAAGGGCGGCAAGATTCTGGAGGTGAACCCGCGGGTGTGGGGGAGCTTCCCCCTCTCCGTCTGCTGCGGCTCGCCCTTTACGGCGCTCTATGCCAGGGTCGCCCTGGGGGAGTGCGTGACTTACACGCCTCAGGACTTTCGGGTGGGGGTCAAGATGCGCTATCTTTTCAACGACGGGATGGCGGTGCTGGACTACCTGCGCCACGGGAAGGTGGGCCTGGCCCTCTCCGGTGTGGCTGACTTTTTCCGGACCCGGGAGGCATTGAACCAGCCCGACGACAAGGCCGCTTACCGGGCCTATCTGCGCGACACCTTGAGGAGGCACGGCCAATGACACTGAAGCTCGACCTGCACGTTCACTCGGAAGCGTCTTTTGACGGTTGTATGACGGTCCAACAGATCGCGGCCCTGGCCAAGGCGCGGGGCATCGACGGCGTGGCCATCTGCGACCATGACATCGTCTACACCGGACCCACGGAGGTGGATGGGGTCCTCATCATCCCGGGGGCAGAGTTCTCTACAGAGCATGGGCATCTGTTGGGGCTTTTTCTTACGGCGCCCATCCAGTACACCACCTGGGAAGAGACGGTTCGGGCCATCCATGACCAGGGGGGCATCACGGTGCTGGCCCACCCCTATCAGAACAAGACCTCCGGTTCCCTGGCCCCCTTCCGGCCCATTCTGGCCGACCTGGATGCGCTGGAAACGTGGAACAGCCGGGCCGACCGGAAGAATCCCCACGCCAACGACAACGCCTTTATTATGGCCCTCATGAAAGAGAAGCCCTCCACGGGCGGCAGCGATGCCCACGTTCCTCAGGAGGTGGGCCGGGGCTGGCTCGAGATGGAGGTGGAGGAGCGCACGCTGGAGGCGGTGAAGCAGGCCATCCTGAACGGAAGAAAAGCCGGAGGCGGCAGCAACTGGGGCCACGGCAAGCCCAGCCCCGCCCGCTGCGTCGCCCGAAGCCAGCTGACCAAGCTCCGTAAAGCCCACGCAGGGGCCGGGCGCTACGCCAAGTGGTCCCTCTTTGCGGCCAACTGCCTGCGGCAGGACGCGGGGCGGACGCTCCGGACTTTGAAAGATAAATTACCCGCCCGCCCCCCGAAGGAGCTTCGGGACCTGAAAGAACAGGACGAGATGGACGATCTCTGGGATTTGTTCTGAGGCGGGCGCAGACCATACACTTCCCGGCCAAAGAAAGGGCCGGGCCAAGCAAGAAAGGAGATCAGGCTTCATGTCTTTGCTCGTGAAAGCCGGAAAAGCAGGCAAGCGCGTGCTGAAAAAATTCCTGCCGGAGGAAAAACATCATGTCAGCTACACCCGCCGCATCGAGCGGGTCAAGACCAGCCAGCGGGTGGTGGCGATGACGTTTGACGACGGGCCGATGGACCTGCCATCCAGCCCGGATAAATTTGACGGACGGTCCCTGACCGACATTCTGCTGGACTCCCTGGCCGAATACGACGCCAAGGGGACCTTCGACGTAGTGGGGGACACCAGCGAGAACTACCCCGACGCGGCCGGAAAAACCGGCCAGGCCGACTGGGGCGGTGTGAAATACGACCACTACCCCGACATCAACCAGGACGACCGGGGCGGTGTGGTCCACAACCCCCGCCTGGTCCGGCGTATTTTGGACGAGGGGCACCAGATCACGAACCACAGCTACCGCCATGTGCTCTTTGGCAAGAAGCCCTTTGTCTACGGCAAGCGGGACCACTTTCACGGCCTGGACGAGGTGGTGGCGGACCTGACCCGTCTGCACAGCCTGATGCAGAAGGAGTATGGCTACACCATGACCATGAGCCGCCCGCCCCACTATGTGGACCGGATCGAGGGCGGTTTTTCCAGCTACGATGCCTATGACCAGATGGGCTATCTCTATATGGCCGCGTCCTTTGACGGGGCGGGCTGGCTGCCCCTGCACCACGGCTCGGCCCAAGAGAGCTTGCAGGCGGAGGCAGAGGCCATGGTCGCCCCCATGCGCCACTTGCTGGCCCAGGACCCGGACGCTTTGGCCGGACAGATCATCTTCCAGAAGGACGGCTATAACATGGCCCGCCGCACCCCCGTGGCCTTTGGGTTAGGACAGCAGCTCAAGCTGCTGAAGGAGTATGGCTATCGGGTGGTCACGGTCCGGCAATTACTGGATGACTACAGCCCCTTTGCCGATGCGGGGGAGGAAGACCCGCTCTTCTCCAAGCTGGCCCAGCTGCAAAAGACGCGAGGCATCGTCTACTCCGACAACCGCCTGCGTCTGGATGCCCCCATGACCTGGGGCGAGCTGGCGATGCTTCTGGCTCCCCGGGGCGAGAGTATCCAGCGCCGCATCGAGCGCATCCGCGAGACGGGCACCGCCCAGCACGCCAACTGGGGCGCCATGGACTGGTGCGCCGAGCAGGGCATTTTGAAATACGCCATGGATCCGGACGGGGTTGTTACCAGCCTGCCCAGCGAATGCTTTGCTTCCTGCACGACCTACACCCGCCGGGCGGTGTATGAGGCGTTCCGGGGGTAAGTGGGAACAAAACCGACATAAGGAGGGACCCTTATGCAATACACCAAACTGACGATAGAAGCCCCCATTGCGGTGGTGACGATCGACCGGCCGGAGTGCCTGAACGCGCTCAACAGCCAGGTCTACCGGGACATCATCGCGGCCCTGCAGGAGGTGCAGAGCCGGGACGACGTGCGCGTTGTCCTCCTCACTGGGGCGGGAGACAAAGCCTTTGCCGCAGGCGCGGATATTGCCCAGATGGTGGAGGAGTCCCCGCAGGCTGGGCGGGTCCTCTCCAGCCTGTGCCACCAGGCGGCGGAGCTGCTGGAGACGATGCGGCAGGTGACCATCGCCGCAGTAAACGGCTACGCCCTGGGCGGCGGCTGTGAGCTGACCCTGGCCTGCGACCTGCGCATCGCCAGTGACCGGGCCAAGTTCGGCCTGCCGGAGGTGACGCTGGGGATCATCCCGGGGGGCGGCGGGACGCAGCGGCTACCCCGGCTCATCGGCATGGCCCGGGCAAAGGAGCTGATCTTCACCGGCGGTGTCATCAACGCGAAAGAGGCCGACCGCATTGGCCTGGTCAACCGCGTTGTGCCCCACGATGACCTGATGGACACCTGCCGCGCCCTGGCCAAGACCATCGCCCAAAACGCCGGGTACGCTGTCTCCCTGGCCAAGGAAGCCATCAACGTCAGCGGCGATACGGACCTGAAAAACGGCCTGCGCCAGGAGGCGGATCTGCTGGGTCTGGCCTTCGCTACCCACGATAAAACGGAGGGAATGCGGGCCTTTCTGGAGCGCCGCAAGCCGGAATTTACGGATTTTTAAGCCCCCAGAAAAAAGATGACAAATTGATAATCCCTTGCGCCCCAAGGGTTTGCGGGGATGTTACAGGCCGATTTGGAGAAAATCGGCCTGTATTTTTGTGCAATGGTAACGAAATTGTGCCAAACTGTTAACAAATCGGTAACAAAACGGAACTGATTAATAACAAATCGGATAAAAATTAGCAACAAATCGCAACAAGGTTTTAGGGAATTCCTACAAAGCCGCCGCAAATTTCCGCCGGTTTTCCGCTGGATGGGTGATTTGCCAAAGGGGGCGGGCTTCGTGTATAATGCCCCCAGCAAGCGCCGCCGGGGGCAAAGAGAGAGCTTCCCCGGCCCCACCAGAAGCCAAGAAGACCGCGCTGGGTTCGCTGTTCCCATTCGGGCGTTTGCATTCGGGGCAGCGGGGCGGGGCCTTCCCGACGACAGGAGTTCAACCATGAAAAAGATCTTGATCGTGGCGATGCTGTGTATGGCTCTGACGGCCACCATGGTCCCCGCCGCCTTCGCCGCCGACACCAACTACGCCCAATGTATGGCGGCCATCCAGGAGCAGAAGACCATCCAGGCCCAGGCCCACCAGACCGCCACAACTCTGCGCAAGAAGGGCTATAAAGACAGCAGCGCCTACGTCCAGGCCGCCAAGAGCACCTGGAACGAGGCCCAGGCCGCCATCCAGGGCTACCAAAAGCTGGCCCAATATACCGACGAAGACATCCGCATCCTGAGCACCACCGTCTTCCACGAGGCCGGCCACACCACCGAGCAGCTGCGGCAGTATGTCGCCCAGGTGGTGCTGAACCGGGTGAAGGACAGCCGCTTCCCCAGCACCGTCAAGGCAGTTATCACCCAGCCCGGCCAGTACGCCACCAAGTACGCCGACGCCACCACCACCCAGTCCATTAAGAACACCGACAGCGCCAACGGTACTTACTACTACGCCATGTGCGAGGACGCCGTGAAGACCGCCATGATGGGCCAGGTGAATATGCCCTCCAACGTCCTCTATCAGGCCAACTTCTCCCAGGGTAAGGGCGTCTGGAAGTCCGTGACCTTCAACAGCGGTTGGTATTCCAGCACCAGCTACTTCTGCTACGGATAACAAAGGATAACAAAACACTTGTGACAGCACAAAGCCCCCGAACGAAAGCACTCGTTCGGGGGCTG
>CAVCXN010000009.1:0-4389 GCA_963606215.1 uncultured Mycoplasmatota bacterium
GTCAGATTTTTAGGGGTCAAAATCTATTAAAAAGTCAGACGGGAGCATTTTACCCTTGCCAGCGCCCGAAATCTGTGTCATAGTGAACTTGTCAAATCTTAGAATATTTTGTCGAACCGACAGAGGTGGAAGGAGAAATCAGTATGCTCCACAAAGTGCGGTCCCTGGGATTGCAGGGGATTTATGGTTATGAGGTCAGCGCTGAGTGCGACCTGGCTGGCGGGCTGCCCAACTTTGACATCGTGGGTCTGCCCGACGCGGCGGTGAAGGAAGCCCGGGAGCGGGTGCGCTCGGCCATCAAGAACAACGGCTACTCCTTCCCTGTGGGGCGCATTACGGTGAACCTGGCTCCGGCGAACCTGCGCAAGTCCGGCACGGTGTATGACCTTCCCATCTTTGTGGGCATTCTGACCGCCTCCGGCCAGCTGGATTGGTGCGACCCGGACTGCGCCTTTGTGGGGGAGCTGTCGCTTTCCGGCACCTTACGCCCCGTGGTCGGGATGCTGCCCATGGCGCTGGCGGCACGGGAAGCGGGGATCGAGCGGCTGTTCGTCCCCGCCGACAGTGCGCCGGAGGCGACCTTGGCCGAGGGGCTCACCGTCTACCCGGTGGAAAACGTGGAGCAGCTGGCCAACCACCTCTCCGGCCAGGAGCTGATTTCCCCCGCGCCTCCCTGGAGCCAGGAGGGGGAGGATCTGCCCATGCCCGACTTTTCTGAGGTCCGGGGCCAGGAGCAGGTGAAGCGGATGCTGGAGATCGCCGCCGCCGGAGGCCACAACGCCGCCATGATCGGCCCGCCCGGGTCCGGCAAGAGTATGCTGGCCCGCCGTCTGCCGTCCATTCTGCCGCCGATGACCCGGCGGGAGGCGTTGGAAGCCACGCAAATTCACTCCGTCATGGGCCTGACGACGAAGGACCACCCTTTGCTGACCCAGCGGCCGTTTCGTTCCCCTCATCATACCATTTCCGCTGGGGGCATGGCTGGTGGTGGGAATCCGTTTCCCCGGCCGGGCGAGATTTCTCTGGCCCACCACGGCGTTTTGTTTCTGGATGAGCTGCCGGAGTTCCACAAGGATGTGGTGGAGGTCCTGCGCCAGCCGATGGAAGAGGGGAAGGTGACGGTCGTCCGTTCGGCGGCATCGGAGACATACCCCAGCCACTTCATGCTCCTGTGCGCCATGAATCCCTGCAAGTGCGGCTGGTTCGGGCATCCGTCCGGACGCTGCCGCTGTACACCGGCCCAGGTCAAGCGCTACCTCGGCAAGCTCTCCGGACCGATGCTGGACCGCATCGACCTCTTCTCCGAGGTCCCGCCGCTGGAATTTGAAAACCTGGCCGACCGCAGCCCCGGCGAACCCTCCGCCGATATCCGCGCCCGGGTGACGAAGGCACGCCAGATGCAGAGCAAACGCTTCGGTCCCGACGGCCCCCACTGCAACGCCGCCATGGGGCAGGCCGAAATCCGCCAGTTCTGCGCCCTGGACGACGAGGGGCAGGAGCTCATGAAAGGGGCCTACGAACACATGGGACTCACCGCCCGGAGCTATGACCGCATCCTGCGGGTGGCCCGGACCATCGCTGATCTGGACGAGTCCGAACACATCCAGCCCCACCACTTGGCTGAGGCCATCCAGTACCGGGAGACGGAGTATTTTTCAATATAATTATTTTGAAAAAGCAGCATGTTTGTCTGCGCGGACGACGTGGCCCGAAGCAAATTCGTCTTCCTATTGAAAATACCCCTGCTCAATGTTACAATAAGCTCCGTATGAACTTGAGATTTTACCGCGAAAGGAATTCAATATACATGGCAAAGAATCAACCGATGACCCCGCCGGCGGGGGATGAGATCTTTCTTTTAAAAATGGGCGAGATGGTCCTCAAGGGTCTCAACCGCCGGACCTTTGAGGAGCGGCTCATGGGCAACGCCCGGCGGCGCTTAGAGAAGTTTGGTAAGTTCCGCATCTACTCCCGCCAGTCCATCACCTATATCGAGCCGAAAACGGAGGACTGCGACATGGACGGGGCCTTTGAGACCCTGACCCGGCTCTTCGGCGTGGTGGGCCTGTCCCGGGCGAAAGCCTGCGAGAAGACCCCTGAGGCCATTTTGGAGACGGCCAGGACCTACCTCCACGACGACCTCATGGCCGCCCAGCGCTTCAAGGTCGAGTCCAAGCGCTCGGACAAGTCCTTCCCCCTGACCTCCATCCAGCTCTCCCAGTTCGTGGGCGGGGAGCTGAACGAAGCCTTCCCCCACATCGTGGCAGACATGCACACCCCGGATCTGATCGTCCACGTGGAGGTGCGGGATTTTGCCGCTTACGTCCACGCCAACCCCACCCCCGGCGCGGGCGGTCTGCCTGTGGGCGTGGGGGGTCATGCCGTCTCCCTGCTCTCCGGCGGCATCGACAGCCCCGTGGCCTCCTGGATGATGGCCAAGCGCGGCTTGGCCTTGGAAATGGTGCATTTCTTCAGCTACCCCTACACCTCCCCCGAGGCCAAAGAGAAGGTGCTGGACCTGGCCCGTCTGCTGACCCCTTGGTGCGGGCGGCTGACGGTCCACGTTGTGCCCTTCACGGAAATTCAGGAGGAGCTGCGCCGCAGCTGCCCCGAGGCCCTCTTCACCCTGCTCATGCGCCGGTTTATGATGCGCATCTCCGAGCAGGTGGCCAAGCGCATCGGCGCGCATGGCCTTGTCACCGGCGAGTCCCTGGGCCAGGTGGCCAGCCAGACCATGGAGGCCATGGCCGTGACCGGCCAGGTCTGCACCCTGCCCGTCTTCCGGCCCGTCATCGGCATGGACAAGGAGGAAATCATTCGGATTGCCCGGAAGATCGGGACGTTTGAGACGTCGATTCTGCCCTATGAGGACTGCTGCACCGTCTTCACCCCCCGCCACCCCAAGACCCGCCCGACCCTGGAGGAGATTCAGGAGGCCGAGGCCGCGCTGGACATTGACGGGCTGGTGCAGAAGGCCGTGGACGGCATCGAAAGAGTGGTGCTGACGCCGTGAGCCACACCGCAGAGCTGATTGCCGTCGGCACAGAATTATTGCTGGGCAACATCGCCAACACCGACGCGCAGATGATCTCTCAGGGCCTTTCCGAGCTGGGCATCAACGTTTTTTACCACACCGTCGTGGGGGACAACCCCGAGCGGGTGCGGCAGGCGGTGGACATCGCCCGGACGCGGGCGGACATCATCATCACCACCGGCGGCTTAGGTCCCA
Source organism: uncultured Mycoplasmatota bacterium (assembly GCA_963606215.1). Classification (GTDB taxonomy): domain Bacteria; phylum Bacillota; class Clostridia; order Oscillospirales; family Oscillospiraceae; genus Evtepia. The sequence continues at coordinate 3,230 of CAVCXN010000009.1, forward strand.
CCTGCGACGACCTGACCAAGGTCGCCCTGGCGCAAGCCTTTGGGCGGGAACTGCTTTACCACGAGCCGAGCGCCCAGCGTATCCGGGACCGCTTCGCTGCCATGGGGCGGCCTGTGACCGAGAACAACTATCAGCAGGCCATGATCCCAGAGGGGGCCACGGTCTTGGACAACGATTGGGGCACCGCCCCCGGCGTGGCGTTTGAAGCCGACGGGGTCCGCGTCCTCATGCTCCCCGGCCCGCCGCGGGAGTGCGAGATGATGTTCCGGCATCGGGCCGTGCCCTATCTTCGGGGGCTGTCGGACGGGGTCATTGCCTCCCGCACGGTGAAGACCTTTGGCATCGGGGAATCCGCCGCCGAATCTGTCCTGCGGGACTTGATGAATTCCCTCCACAACCCGACCCTGGCCCCCTACGCCAAGCCCAACGGGACAGAGCTGCGCATCACCGCCCACGCGGACACGGAAGCGGAAGCCCTGGCCCTCATCGCCCCCGTGGAGGCGCAGGTCAAGGAACGGATGGGCCACTATGTCATTGGCGTCAATGTGACGTCCCTGGAAGAGGTCTGCTTTTCTCTGCTGAAGGAGCAGGGCCTCACGCTGGGCACGGCGGAGTCCTGCACGGGCGGACTCATCGCCAAGCTCCTCACGGACCGGCCCGGTTCCTCGGCGGTGTTCCAGGGAGGCATTGTGAGCTATACCAACGCGGTAAAACACAACGTTCTGGGCGTGCCGCAGGACTTGCTGGAGGAATATGGAGCCGTCTCCCCCCAGGTGGCGGAGGCGATGGCCCGGGGCGCCAAGAAAGCGCTGGGCTGTGACATCGCCCTTTCCTCCACCGGCGTGGCCGGACCCAGCGCCGACGACCGGGGCAACCCCATCGGCCTGGTCTACCTGGGCATCGCCTGGGGGGAGCAGTGCTTTGTGAAGGAATTCCGCGCCGGAAGCATGGCCACCCGCGAGCGGGTGCGGAACCAGGCCGCGCAGCACAGCCTGGACTTACTGCGGCGGCACCTGACCGGCCTGCCGCTGGAAGAAGCCTGACCCCACACCAACAGCCTTTGCTGCTTAGGAAAAGCCTTGCGCTGTTCGGTGAACTATGGTATGATAACAATAAAGCACAGACAAAAAAGTGTGATTTGACAAAAAGGGGATCCCCTT
>CAVCXN010000010.1:0-2684 GCA_963606215.1 uncultured Mycoplasmatota bacterium
ATTTTCATGGGCATCCTCCTCCTTTTGCCCTATTCTGGCATAGTTGGCCGTCCGCGTCAAGAGGGCAAAAATACCGCCCCTGCCCGGTGACAGGAGCGGTATTTTGTGCATTTTAGTTTTTGTCCGACACAGTGGGTTTTGGTGTCTTGTTTTCCGGTTCGGCGCGCTTGACCGTCTCCACAATGCCCTCTGCCAGACCAGCCAAACTCTGGATCTCCGAGGGGATGATGATCTTGGTGGCCTTGCCGTCGGCGGCGGCCTGGAATGCCTCCAGCGCCTTGATGCGGATGACAGCGTCGGTGGGGCTGGATTCGTTCAGCAGCTTCAAGGAGTTGGCCATGGCCTCGTTCACCCGCAGGATGGCCGCGGCCTCTGCCTCAGCTTCCATAATGCGGGCCTGCTTTTCGGCGTCGGCCCGCAGGATGCGGGATTCCTTCTCACCCTCGGCCACGAGGATCTGGCTCTGCTTCTGGCCTTCGGCCTGCAGGATGGATTCCCGTCGCTCGCGCTCGGCGCGCATCTGCTTCTCCATGGCGTTCTGGATGTCCTTGGGGGGCAGGATGTTCTTCAGCTCCACGCGGTTGACCTTGATGCCCCAGGGGTCCGTAGCCTCGTCCAGGATGGACCGCATCCGGGCGTTGATGACATCGCGGGAGGTAAGGGACTGGTCCAGCTCCAGCTCGCCGATGATGTTACGCAGGGTCGTGGCCGTCAGGTTCTCGATGGCGTTCATGGGGTTTTCCACGCCATAGGCGTAGAGCTTTGGGTCGGTGATCTGGAAATAGAGGACGGTGTCGATCTGCATGGTGACATTATCCTTGGTGATAACGGGCTGGGGCGGGAAATCGGCCACCTGCTCCTTCAGAGAGACGACCCGCTGGATGCGGTCGATGAAGGGAATTTTGAAGTGCAGACCCACGCTCCACACATCGTGGAAAGCGCCCAGGCGCTCGATGACGTAGGCTTTTGACTGCTGCACCACGCGGATGCAGCGGGCCAGGATGACCAGAATGACAACGATGAGGATAATGATCGGGAGGGGTGTCATGTCAAAATAATACATATGTTACCGATTCCTTTCTATGATTCTCAAAAAAGAGTCATGGGGTCGTGGTGGTTTCTTCTGTCGTATTCGGTCCAGCCGGGCACACAATGGCTTTTACGCCCTCAATGCGCTCCACGCGGACCAGTGTCCCCTTGGGGATCACCTCGTCCTTGGCGGAACGGGCCGTCCAGATGGAGCCGCCCACCTTGACCTGACCGGTCCCCCGCAGGTTGTCGATGTCCTCCAGGACGACCGCTTCCTGCTCTAAAATACGGTCGGCGTTGGTCTTCACCAGCTTGGGCTGGACCCACTTCCGGGCAAGGGGCCGCACCAAAGCCATCGCCACCAAGGAAACGATGACAAACAGGGCAATCTGCACCGGCAAGCCAGCCCCCAGCCAAGTCGCGATGAGGGCGACCAAACTGCCCGCGCAGAACCAAACAGAAACCAGTCCGGCCGTGATGCCCTCGACACCGGCAAACACGATCAGCAGGACCAGCCATACAGTCTGCATACTCAAAGATCACTCCCTCCTTTCTCCATTATACAAAAGTACACAAAAGTCTCTTCACATTTTATATTATTATTTTACCATACATCACATAGCCCTGGCAACCAAAATTTTCAAGGAGAACCCGTAAAATTCCCCTGTTTTCAACACCTCTGCCCTCTGGTTCGACGGCAGAGGCACCCAGGCACACGGTTCCCCTTCCCCTTGTAGTTTCTACCGCTCTGTGCTAGAATAAACGGGACAAGAGACACCGGAACAGGAGGGGCGTTCCATGCGCAAAAAACAGGAAAAGAAAACGTGGTATCCCTTAGACAACGCCGGTGTCCTCTATTCCGCCCTGCAAAAGGAACGCTACTCCGCCGTCTACCGATTTTCCGCTGTAATGACGGAAAAGGTGGACCCGCTGGCCTTACAGCGGGCTGTGCAGAAGACCATGCCCCGCTTCCCTACCTTTGGCGTGCGTATCCGCCGCGGGGCCTTCTGGTGCTACTTTGAGCCGAATCCCAACCCCGGGCCGTTCGTCAAAAAGGACATGGCAAACCCTTGCCAGCCCATCCGGTTTCACGAGGACAATGACTGGCTCATCCGTGTCTTTTACTATGAAAAGCGCATCTCCCTGGAAGTGTTTCACGCCGTCTCCGACGGGGCCGGGTCCATCATCTTTCTGCGGACATTGCTGGCCGTGTATTTACGGGAGCAGGGCTATGAGATCCCCAATGGCCCCGGCATCTTAGACATCAACGAGCCACCCCGAAAAGAGGAACGGGAGGACGCCTATGGCCGTTACGCAGGCAAGACTATCCTGCGTGGGCCGCTGGAAAAAACAGCCTTCCCCAACACCAGCCAGGCCGAGCCGTTTTATACCCTGAACGTCACCATGGGGCTGGTTCCGGTCGATCAAATCCGCACCGTTGCGCGGGGGTATGGCGCAACTATCACGGAATATCTGACCGCCGTCCTGCTGCAAAGTCTGCTGGAAAACCAGGCGGCCAAAAAATTCCGGCACCCTCAACCGGTGGCTCTAGCCATCCCCATCAATCTGCGCCCCTGGTTCCCCTCGGAGACACTGCGGAACTTTATCCTGACCATGCGGCCGGTCATTGACCCAACCCTGGGAGAGTACAGACT
>CAVCXN010000011.1:0-3522 GCA_963606215.1 uncultured Mycoplasmatota bacterium
TCATCGCAATCTCGGATTCTATCATACTTTGCCCCATTCGTCAAGTAGTGACTGTGTGACAAGTCGTCTTTTTTCCGCGCACAAACTTAGGTATATCGTCCATTTCAGGCGTTCATGGGCCTGAATTTGCTCTTTTCAGGCCCAAAAATAGTGCCGCCCGGTCCAGAGCAGCAGGAGCGCCACCTGAAGGATGAGGATGACAGGCATCCCGATGCGAAACGACCAGTGCTTCGTTTTATGCCGGAAGAGGGACATCCCCACCAGGCTCCCCACACTGCCGCCTAAGATCGCAGAGAGGAAGAGCATCTTTTCCGGGATACGCTGCTTGCGGCCCTTGGCCTTTCGTTTGTCGATGCCCATGAGGGCAAAGGCGATGACCGTCCAGGCCAGCACCCACACGAGCAAGATCTTCTGGAGCATGGGGTTCCCTCCTTGCAGGAAAAAAGCGGCGGGGAGGCTTGCTTCCCGCCGCTGTGTTTGGTTGTTGTCTTACTGCTCTGCCTGCGCCTGCTGGCCGTGGGTGTGACGGCCCCAGCTCTCACCGTGGATGAGGTGACGGGAGACGGTCTTATAGACCACGAACGTCACCAGAGAGTTGATGCCTGCCTTGAGCAGGTTGAAGGGCAGGATGACGGGCAGCAGCATGGCGTCCACCACTTCCACCGGAGCGCCCATGAAGTAGGGGGTGATGAAGTGGTTGGCGACCATCATGGCCAGGCCCATGGCAATGGTGCCGCAGATGAGGCCCAGGATGGCGCCGCGCTTGGTGTGGCGCAGGCGATAGATGCCGGCGGCCACCAGGACGAGAATCGTAGTGGAGATGATATGCATAATGATGCCATACACACCGCTGCTGGCGCTGACGGTGAAGCCCTGGATAACAGCGGTCACGATGGTCAGCAGCACGCCGGCCACCGGGCCATAGGCGAAGGCACCGATCAGGATTGGGATATCGGCCGGGTCATACTCCAGGAACGCGGCCCCGGGGAAGATGGGGAAATGGATCAGGTAGACCAACACGATGGAGATGGCCACCAGCATGGCCATCGTAGCCAGCTTACGAACTTTTGTCTGCATAAAAAAACACTCCCATAAGACTTGTGACACCCGAAAAACCAATGTCTTCCAGGTGCTAACAGGCCCTTGGGGGCGCTCTGACCGCGGCAAAACTCACCTGGCCTCCCATTGCCAAGCCTCTGCCCAATCACACACCGTCAAACGGAACAAAGCACACGGTGTGTCAGCACGTCTTCTCCCATCCAGACTATCACTGTCGGTCCCGGAATCACACCGGGTCGGCTTCCTGTCAAAAAACAGGTCGCTCGCGGACTGTACCGCCGGTGGGGACTTTCACCCCGCCCTGAAGACATCTTATTTCGTTGTCCAAGTTTATTATATCGTCTTCTGGAGAAAATGCAACCACCAATCTGTACCATAGCGGACAGATTTCTGTCCCGGTTTTCGTTGACTTTCTACATCCGGCGGTATACCATAGGGAACAGACTGTTGTTTCCACGCCCCGAAAGGAGAGGACCGCCCCATGACCCCGGAGATCACCTGCTGCTTCACCGGCCACCGCCCCCAGCGCCTGCCCTGGGGAGAGAATGAATTCGATCTGCGCTGCCAGGCGATCAAAGCCAAGCTCACCCGCGCCGTAGCCGACGCCTACGACCGGGGCTACCGTCACTTTCTCTGCGGCATGGCCCAGGGCGCGGATCTCTACTTCTGCCAGGCCGTACTGGACCTGAAAGCCCAGCACCCCGGTGTGACGCTGGAGGCTGCCATCCCCTACGAGGGTCAGGCCGACCACTGGCCCCCCGCAGACCAGGCCCGGAGGCAGCACTTGTTGGAGCAGTGCGACCTGGAAACGGTGGTCCAGCACCACTACACCAAGGGCTGTATGCTCCGCCGCAACCGGTACATGGTGGACCATGCTTCCCTTCTCATCGCCGTCTACGACGGCATCCCCAAGGGAGGCACGATGCATACCCTGGCCTACGCCCTGCGCCAGGGCATCGAAACGGTCATCTTGGAAGTCTGATAAACTACCTTAAAATAGCCCGCTGAGTTTTTGCTCAGCGGGCTATTGGGGTTTCAGGGGATGTAATTATCTGTCCCGGTTGAAGATCTTGAAGATCTCCTTGTAGGGATCGTCTTCCTCAGGGGCAGCGGTCTTCTCCGCAGCGCGGGAAGAAGCCTTGGATGTGCTCTTCTCGGCGGCAGGGGTGCTCTTGGCGTTCATGACCTTCTCATCAAAGCCGGTGGCGATGACGGTGACGCAGATCTCGTCCTCCATGTTCTCGTCGAAGGTAGCACCGAAGATGATGAGGGCGTTGGGATCGGCGGCCTCCTGGACCAGGTTGGCGGCGATCTCGACCTCTTCCAAACCCACGTCGGTGGAGCCGGTGACGTTCACCAGCACGCCGCGGGCGCCGTTGATGGAAGTCTCCAGCAGGGGGCTGGACACGGCGCGGCGGGCAGCTTCCTCGGCCTTGTTCTTGCCGGAAGCGCGGCCCACGCCCATGTGCGCCATGCCAGCGTCCTTCATGACGGCGGACACGTCGGCAAAGTCGAGGTTAATGAAGCCAGTGTTCTTGATCAGGTCGGAGATGGACTGCACGGCCTGACGCAGGACGTCATCGGCCACCTCAAAGGCATTGGCCAGGGTAATCTTCTGCTCGGTGGCAAACTTCAGCCGGTCGTTGGGGATGATGACCAGGGAATCAACCTTGGTCCGCAGGTTCTCGATGCCTGCCTCGGCCAGCTGCATCCGGCGGCGGCCCTCAAAGGAGAAGGGCTTGGTCACAACGCCGACGGTCAGGATGTCCATTTCCTTGGACAGATCGGCCAGGATGGGCGCTGCGCCCGTGCCGGTGCCGCCGCCCATGCCGGCGGTGATGAAGACCATGTCGGTGCCTTCCAGGGCCTTGGAGATCTGGGTGCGGCTCTCCTCAGCGGACTGGCGGCCCACCTCGGGGTTGGCGCCTGCGCCCTGACCCTCGGTCAGCTTCTCGCCGATCTGGATCTTATGGTTGGCTCCGGAGACAGCCAGAGCCTGCTTGTCGGTGTTCACGGCAATGAACTCTACGCCTTTCACGCCAGTCTCCACCATGCGGTTGACCACGTTGTTGCCGCCGCCGCCAACGCCGATCACCTTAATATTCACAACGGAATCTGTTCCGGTATCTAATCCAATCGCCATGTTCGGTCCTCCTAAGTGTCTGTGTTGTTTATCTGAATTGCGCGATAATTTTTTGATTTTCTCTTATTGTATCGCCCTTTTTCCGGCAGGTCAATAGAAAACTTGGAGTTTTTCAAAAAAAACAGCTTTCCTCTTTGGATTCATGTCCCGGCCGGGCGGGGTCAGTTCTGTTTGGTCCAGATGATCTTATCCGTCCCCTTCATGTTGATGATGCCTCGCGCGTCGTCTCCGGCCACAGCGATAACGGCCCGCAGGGGCTGCATCTTCTTCCTGAAGTTGGCGTTGTTGAGCATCTTGACGGTCAGGCGGCCGTCATAGAC
>CAVCXN010000012.1:0-4195 GCA_963606215.1 uncultured Mycoplasmatota bacterium
GAAGTAGGGGACGATGCGGCTTTTCAGGGACCCGTCGGGATTTTTTCCCACAGTGGACTTAAAGGCCAGGAACGACTTGCCGCCCTTGGCCATCTGTGCCCCGCGGATGTAATCCCCCTGCCCGCCGGTGCCGCTGAACTGGTGGGGGCCGATGCCCTCCGCCGCCACTTGGCCAAAGAGGTCGATGGACATGGCCGTATTGATGGAGATCATGTTTTCGTTCTGGGCGATGTTGGCCGGGTGGTTCACTACAGGGAAGGGACCGAAGTACATCTTCTCATTGTGGTCCAGAAATTCATACAGGGCCTTCGAGCCAAAGGCGAAGCCCGCCACGGACCGATGGGGGATAAATTTGGGGCGGCTGTTGTTGATGACGCCCTCCTGCATCAGGACCATGAGGGCGTCGGACATCATTTCCGTGTGACAGCCCAAATCGTTTTTCGTCCGCAGGCCGTAGGTCACGGCGTTGGCGACGCCGCCGATGCCGATTTGCAGACAGGCCCCGTCGGGAATTTCGTCCAGGATATATTGAGACATGGCCGCCGTTTCCGGGTCGGCCTCCATCACGCCGCCGGGGATCGTCTCTTTTTCCACATCGGCCCGGACGAGGTATTGGGCGGTGGAGAGGGAGACGAGGGTATCTAATCCCGTGACGTAGGGGGAGAACCGGTTGATCTGGAAGATGACCGTGGGCGTTTCTTCGATGATATACGGGTGCATACAGCAGCCGGAGGCACCTAGGCTGACGAAGCCATTCTCATCCGGCAGAGAGACATCAAGGAAAGCGATATCCGGCAAAAACGTTTCATGGCACCAGGTGTCCACCTGACCCAGGTGGACGGAGGTGAAGTCGGCCCGGCCTGCTTTCAGCGCCCGGCGCTCCTCGTAGCCCATGAAGTAGGTGCAGATGCGGAAGGCGTCGGGGTTGGCGCAGTCCAGAAACGTCATGGGCGGGATGATGTTGGAGCAGCCGATGGTCACGTCTTCCAGCTCCTCGGACCGGGCGGCCAGGGCGTCGGCGATGGCCCGGGCGTAGCTGGTGCAGCAGCCGATGTAAACCTTTTGCCCGCTCCGGACCAGGGCCGCGGCCTGGGCGGGGGTCAGCTCGGGGGGAGTTTGTGCAGCCATGGACTCACCCCCCTGCCGTCAGATTGACGGTGTCCAGCAGGTCCTGCACGCCCTGGAAAAACTGGCTGATGTGCCAGCCGTCCACGGCGGCGTGGGAGATATTCAGGGAGCAGGGCAGGGTGTTGCGGTAATAGGCAAAATGCTCCCAGCGGGGCCAGGTGCTCTGGTCGATGGGGGTGAACATGGGCAAAAGCCTCCTATTTACATTGATAAAATCAGTCGGATCGCAGTCGAATCAAGGTGACAGGGTCAAGTGCGCGGCAAAGCGACGGCTTTGCTGCGGTGGAGTTCGGGGAGAATGCTCAGCAGGCTTCCGGACAGGAAACAGAGAATTCCCAGACCAATGGGACGGCTGATGGCCTCCCCCAGCACGGCCCAGGCGAAGAGCGGGGCCAGGATGGGCTTGAAGAAAAAGACTAAACTGGCCCGGACCGCGCCGGTCTTTTCCACGGCCAGCATGTGGAACACATAGCCCCCGGCGCAGTTGACGATGCAGATGAACAGAAAATAGGGGAGCGTTGCGGTGTTGATGCCCTGGAGAAGGGGAACCTTGCAGAACAGGTCCAGGCCGACGGCCGGATAGAGGCCCGCCCCGAATCCTGTCCGCCCCAACAGGAGCAGGGCCAGCATCTCCCCGGACCCAAAGAGAAAGGCAAAGCAGGTCAGCGGGATGCTCCCCACCCGAGCGGTCAGCTTTTTCCCCAACACGGAGTACAGGGAGAAGAGCAGGGCGGCGATGATGGCCAAGGTCACGGAGGTCAAATTTACGGCCTGCTGGCCCCAGGGGTCGATGATTATTAAAATTCCAGCCACTTCCGCGGCCAGAGCCGCGAAGTTATTCCAATGGATGGCCTCGCCCAGCAGCAAAAACGCCAGGACCGTCACAAAAATGGGGTTGCCGGAAAAAATCACGGCGACCACGTTGGCCTGCCCATGGGTCAGGGCCAGCTGATACAGGACCATCGCCAGGGGGATGTTCAGCAGGCCCATTCCGGCCAGAAAACCCAGGTCAGAGCGGGTCAGATGAATTTGCTGTTTGGCCAGGGTCCCCAAAGCCAGCGGCAGCAGACAGACCCCACCCACGAGGAAGCGTTCCATGGTGATCTGCATGGGATGAAACGCCCCCGCCACAGCGGGGAGCTTGAGAAAGACCTCCATGGTAGAAAAAACCAGGGAAGCCAGCCCGATGCAAAGACAGCCGCCCCAAACATCCCGTTTCATATTGACCCCTCCCGGAAGACTGATCTCTTTATGATTATAGAGGATTTTGGGGGAAAAGCAAGGGGGCGCGGCCGCGCCTGCTGTCGTTGCTGCTGCTCTATAAGAACGGGTATGACGCCGGAAAATACGTTTTATTTCAGCTCCGCCACAAACTTGATCCTTGCCCCCTCCACCTGGGCGTAAATGCGGCCCTTGTGCCCCTCGGCGATGCCGCGGGCGATGGAGAGGCCGATGCCAAAGCCGCCGGTGCCGGCGCTGCGGGAGGGGTCGGCGCGGTAGAAGCGGTCGAAGAGCTTTTGGGGGTCTACCTCGTTGGTGGTGTCAAACTGGTTCGATGTGCGGAGAACGATGCCCCGGCGGGCTTTTTCCAGGGAGATGGCGATGGGCGTGTCTGGCAGGGCGTATTTAATCGCGTTGTCCAGCAGGATCGAGACGAGCTGGCGCACGGTGTACTCGTCTCCCCGATAGGTCAGGTCCGGGGTGATGCTGATTTGCAGCTCATGGCCCTTGGACCGGGCAAAGTCCACGAAGGATTCTGCCGTTTCACTCACCGCGTCGCTGACGGCGAACTCCTCCAGATGCAGGGGGGATTCCTCCTCATCCATCCGGGAGAGGGTGACGAGGGAGTTGACCAACTCCGTGAGCTTCTCCGTCTGCCCCTGGGCCTTGTCGATCCATTTTTGCTTGCCCGTCTCCATTTCCAGCACGCGCAGACAGGTGGCAATGACGGTGATGGGGGTTTTCAGCTCATGGCTGGCGTCGGTGATGAACTGCTTTTGCTGCTGGGCGCTGCGCACCACCGGGTCGATGGCCTTGCGGGAGAGCAGAACCACCAGCAGGAAGACCAGCAGAATACAGGCCGCGTCCGCCACCAGGGACCAGACCAGGACGGTCCTGATGCTCCGCATCCCCTGGTAGCAGTCCAGGAAGATGACCATGTTCTTGTTGTCCCCGGTGCGGGCCACAAGGAAGCGGTAGGTCCCGGTGTAGCCGTAGCCCTCGCCGTGGGCCAGGGCGATGTCCAGGTAGGTCTGGGTGTCCTCCTCTGTGACGGAGGCGATCTTGCCAAAATCAGATTGGACCAGGGTCCCGTCATCCCGGTAGCGCAGGACGAAGAACCGGGTGGAGAAGGGCGTCTCTGCCGTAAATGGCCCGCTGCCGGAGCGGTCCGGTTTTTTGTCCGGCTTTTGGGCGGGAGCAGTTTCCGCGCCTGATGTGGACGTGGAATCCGGGGGCGTCTGCATCCCGGGGATGGTCCCCTGGTTCTCATAAATGAGGTTCAACGTCTGCTGCTGGTCGCGGTCGATGGAGGAATAGTTGGCGACGTTCAGAATGACCGTCAGCAGCAGCATCACCGCCGCCACGGACAGGGTAGCGATGCGGATGAATCTGTTCCGCAGACGCTTGATCATGGGGCATCCTCCAGCGCATAACCCAGCCCCCGGTTGGCCCGGAGGGTCACATGGGAGCCGATGCTCTTGAGCTTCTTGCGCAGGTTCGAGATGTTCACCCAGACGACGTTGATCTCCGCGTCATTGTCCCAGCCCCAGACCGTTTCCATGATGCGGTCGGCGGAGAAGACCTGGCGGGGGGAGCGGAGAAACAGCTCCATGACCTGAAACTCCCGGCCGCTGAGCCGGGTCGTTTTTTTGCCGCAGGTGAGCACGCCCGTGGACGGGTCCAGCGTCAGGTCCCCAAAGGTCAGCACCGTGGGCTGGTAGACCTCACTCCGGCGCAGAATGGCCCGGACGCGGCTGAGCAGCTCGTCGGGGTCAAAGGGCTTGGGGAGATAATCATCTGCCCCGGCATTGAATCCCGTGATGCGGTCGTCCTTCTGCCCCTTGGC
>CAVCXN010000013.1:0-2555 GCA_963606215.1 uncultured Mycoplasmatota bacterium
ATCGCGTCCTTCAGGTCGTTGCCCGCCTTGCTCAGGGTGTCGGAGGCATCCTGTAGGTCATCCACGGCGCGGTCCAGCTCGTCCAGGGCATCCTTGATGCTTTCAATGGGGTCGCCGTTGGCATTGAAGTTGTCCCGCAGGCGCTTGAGGGCGGCGTTGATGTCAGAAAAGCCGTTGGAGACGTTCTTCCCGGCCCGGCCCAGGGTATCCAGGGCGGTTTGGAAGCTCTCGATGCTCCCCCTGATGTCCCCGGGCAGCTGGCCCACCGCGTCCTTGAAATCGTCCATGGCGTCGGAGAACTGGCTCATGCCGCGGTTCAGCTCCTCCACCCCGTTGGCCAGCTGGTCCAGGCCCTTGCGCAGCTCCTTGCTGTCGCCCAGGGCGGCGCGGAGATAATCTTGGGCCTCCTGTAAGTGGTCCATACCGCTGGAAAGCTGGTCGGCGGCGTCCTGGGCCTTGTCCACAGCGTCCTTCATGGAGTCCATGGCGCCGCTGGCGATGTCCCCGGCGTCCTGCATCTTGTCCAGACCGGCGTTGAGATGATCGACCGCCTTGGTCATCTGGTCGGGCAGGTCCGTGAGGGTATCTAAGATAGGTTCCAGCTGTTCCAGGCTCCAGGAGATACGGGCGGAGAGGTCGTTGATGGAATCGATATTGCCGTTGGCCCAGTCCTTGGCCAGATCCATGAGGTCGCTGGCGGCGTTCTGAGCGTTGGTGGCGTTGGCGGAAATGAGGTTGAGCTGGTTCGTGGTCGAGGTGTTGGCCCCGCCCATGGTGCTCAGCAAGCCGTCCACCTGGTCGCCCAGGGTGTCCAGCTTATCCCAAACGCTGTTGAGCGTGTCCTCGCCGTATCGAAGGAAGACCTCCGGCTCGAGCTGGCCGACGATGCCGCCCACGTCCTTGCGGCCTAAGATGAGGCCCTCGTTGGTGCAGGCGTCCAGATAGCCCGCCTGACGGCCTGCAATGCCGCCGACGTTGTAGCCGATGTGGGCATAGCCCACGGCCCCGATATTTTTGCAGCTCTGGACGATGCCGGTGGAGTAGCCGGTGATGCCGCCGATGTCGGTGGAGGTGGGGACGTTTTCGGTGGAGTTCCATTGGCGGTCGGTCAGGTCGTCTAAATCCGTGGAGCTTTCGATCTCCACGGTGTTGATGCCGCCCTGGTTCACGCACTGTAAAATACTGCCCAGGTTCTGGCCGACGATGCCACCCACATAGTGGGTGGCGACGACGGTGCCGTTGAAGGTACAGTTGATGACCTGTCCTCCGGCCTCGTTGATGCCGACGATGCCGCCGACGCTGCTCTCACCCTTCAGGTTGCCGGTGACTTCACAGCTGCGGATGAGGCCCCGGTTGTTTCCTGCAAGGCCACCCAAAGAATCCTGGAAGTCGGTGGGGGCGATGCTGATCTCTACTTTCAGATCTTCGACCACAGCGGATGTCTGGAGATACCGGAACAGACCGCGGTTGCTGCCGCTGCCGTCCAGGGAGATGCCGGTGATCGCGTGGCCCTGGCCGTCGAAGTGGCCGCCAAAGGTCGGGATGGGGGTAAAGTCGGTGCCGGTGAGATCAATATCATCCGTAAGGACGACGGTCTTGCCCTGGGACCAGCTGTCCAAGGTGCAGTTCTGGGCGAAGGCCATCAGTTCTTCTTTCGTGCCGATGGTGATCTGATTTCCCGCGGCGAAAGCCGGGGCCGCCAGGCTCAGGAGCAGGCAGAGAGCCAGGAATACGGCCAGGACTTTACTGGTCTTGCTTTTCATGATCCGTCTCCTCCTTTCCGCTGGGCGTTTCACTGGGTTTCCCGGGCTGGCTTGGGCCGGTGGATTTGATCGTTGGAACGAAAGGATTGGGTTCCTCCTCCCCCGGGTCTTGGTTCTGATAGGCCCCGGTGCCGATGAGGGCGTTGACATCGCCGTGGATAACGCCCTGGATATTTGCGTCCACAATGCCGGAGATGCGGCCCCGGACACGGCCATTGACAAAGACCGTACCGGTCGTCCGCCGCCGGGCCTCGGGCACGGGCACGCAGAAGCTGGTCTTCTCCACGATGGTGTCACCCAGCAGCAGAATCTGCGGCAGAACGAACATGACCAGGAACATGGAGATGAGGGTCCCTCGGCTCAGGCAGGAGCCAATGCCCACGATGGCCCCGTCAGTGGAAATTTTGCCGATGAGGAACCCGGCAGAAGCCAGGATGGAGCCGGAAGTCAGCACCGTGGGGAACGAGAGCTGTAGGGCCTTGACAATGGCCTTTTTCGGTTCCATGGTGGTTTTCAGATCCCGGTACCAGGTCGAGATGACGATGGCGTAGTCGATGTTCGCGCCCATCTGAATGGACGTGACAATTAAGTAGCTCAGGAAGAAGATGGGGCTTTGCGTCAGGCCCGGGAAGGAGAAGTTGAAGAAGATACTGCCCTGAATGACCAGGATGAGCAGCACCGGCAGGCCCACGGATTGGAACGTAAAGAGCAGGACCAAAATGACGAAGACCACCGACAGAACGGAGATCATCACGTTATCATGGGCGAAGGAGGTGGATAGATCATAGTCAC
>CAVCXN010000014.1:0-3133 GCA_963606215.1 uncultured Mycoplasmatota bacterium
GGCTATCAATGAAGACATGGGTCAGGTCATAGTTAGAGGCGTACATGCCGCTGATGAAGCCCTTGAAGAAGGTGAAGTTGTCGGCGGCGAAGTCGCTGGACTCGACCAGACGAACGTTGGGGCTGACGTCATAGACCAGCTTCTTGCCCATCTCGACGCAGACAACGCTACCGTTCTCGTTGCTGGCGGCACGGTTGATCATTTCAATGAGCTGTTTGGTCTTGCCGGAACCTTTTGCGCCCATAATTACTCGGACCATGAATAATCACTCCTTTTTGATGCAGAAAAGATACTAAAACAGATGAGCAATGCATCTGATCCCTTCCTGTTGGGTACATGTTACCATATCAACGGAAAAACTGCAATAAGATTCAGCAGATTTTCAAAAATTAGTGGGAGGAAATTTCTCTTTTTTGTGGGATTACTGCCGACTCAGCGTATTTGTCCCCGAAAGAGGACGGGCCAGGCAGAGGTCGGGTCATTCCTCCGCCGGATCAAGGAACGCCTTGCGCTGGGCCTCGTAACCGGGCTTGCCCAGCAAGGCGAACATGTTGTTCTTGTATGCCTCCACGCCGGGCTGGTCGAAGGGGTTCACGCCGGAGAGATACCCGGACAGACCGCAGGCGTACTCAAAGAAATACACCAGCTGCCCCGCCCAGTAGGGCGTGCGCTCCCGGGCCGTGAGCAGCAGGTTGGGCACGCCCCCGGCGGTGTGGGCCAGGGCAGTTCCCCTTCTCGCCTGTTCGTTCACGAAGCGCAGGTCCCGCCCCCGCAGGTAGTCCAGGCCGGAGCCGTCCCCCGGCGCAGGGTCCAGCAGGCAGGACGACTGGGGCACGGTGAAGCGCACCACCGTCTCAAACAGATTCCGGCTCCCCTCCTGGATGTACTGGCCCATGGAGTGCAGGTCGGCGGTAAACTCCACGCTGGCCGGGAAAACCCCTTGACCCTCCTTGCCCTCGCTCTCGCCGAAGAGCTGCTTCCACCACTCGCCAAAGGCGCGCAGATGCGGCTCGTAGCAGGCCAGGACCTCAATATTTTTCCCCTCGGCATACAGGGCGTTCCGGGCGGCGGCGTACTGCCAGGCCGGGTTGTCCTGCCCGGGCTGGGAGACGAGCTTTCGCGCGTCCGCCGCACCCAGGAGCAGGTCCTGCACATCCAGCCCCGCCACGGCCAGGGGCAGCAGCCCCGCCGCCGTGAGGACGGAGTAGCGCCCGCCGATGGACGCCGGAACGGAAAAGGTCGCATACCCAGCCTGATTCGCCAGGGTCCGCAGCGTCCCCTCATGGCGGTCAGTGGTCACAAAGATGCGGTCCCGCGCACCCTCTTTCCCGTATTTTTCCTCCAAAAGCTGGCGGAAGAGGAAAAAGGCAATGGCCGTCTCGGTGGTGTTGCCGGACTTCGAGATGACGTTCACCGAGAAGTCCCGGTCCTGTACATACTCCAGCAGCTCCATCATCGCGTCAGAGGACAATGTGTTGCCGGTAAAAAAGATCTGAGGGTTCTTCTTGGTCAGCAGGTTATAATGCGGGGAGGCCAACAGTTCCAGCAAAGCCCGGGCGCCGAGACACGAGCCGCCGATGCCAATGACGATGAGTACATCGGACTGCCGACGGATGATCTCTGCCGTTTGAAGCAGACGCTGTAACTCCTGGTGATCATAGTTTTCCGGTAGTTTGACCCAGCCAGTAAACTTTCCCCCCAATCCGTTGCCTCGCTCCAATAGATTGCGGGCTTCGGTCAGACCATCCAGCCGAGAAGACATCCAGTTTTCCGGCAGGAACGGGAGGGCGTGAGTCACGTCAAATTGTAACAAGGCAAACACCTCCTGATGGAATACGCAGGGATAAACAAGCCGCAGCTCAGTTCTTCAAGCTCTGCATGGGGGCCGGGATGCGGCCGCCCCGCTGGATGAAGGCCGCGCTGGAGAATGGATGCACAGGGATGACCGGGGCAGAACCCAGCAGGCCGCCAAACTCTACCGTGTCGCCCACCTTTTTGCCGGGGGCAGGAATGAGACGAACAGCAGTGGTCTTGGAGTTGACCATACCGATGGCGGCCTCGTCCGCAATAATCGCGGAGAGCGTCTCCGCACTGGTGTCGCCGGGGACGGCGATCATATCCAGGCCGACGGAGCAGACACAGGTCATGGCCTCCAGCTTGTCCAGGCCCAGAGCACCCTGGGCAGCGGCGGCGATCATGCCCTCGTCCTCGCTGACGGGGATGAAGGCACCGGACAGGCCGCCGACGTGGTTGGAGGCCATCACGCCGCCCTTTTTCACCGCATCGTTCAGCATGGCCAGCGCCGCAGTAGTCCCGTGGGTGCCGCAGACCTCCAGGCCCATCTCTTCCAGAATCCGGGCCACAGAGTCACCAATGGCGGGGGTGGGAGCCAGGGACAGGTCCACAATGCCGAAGGGCACGCCCAGGCGGGCAGAGGCTTCCCGGGCCACCAGCTGGCCCATGCGGGTGATGCGGAAGGCGGTCTTCTTGATCGTCTCCGCCACCACGTCAAAAGGCTCGCCCTTCACCTGCTGCAGTGCGTGGTAGACCACGCCGGGGCCGGAGATGCCCACGTTGATGACGCATTCCGGCTCACCCACACCGTGGAAGGCACCGGCCATGAAGGGGTTATCCTCGACGGCATTGGCGAAGATGACGAGCTTGGCACAGCCGAAGCCGCCGGAGGAGGCCGTCAAATCAGCCGTTTTCTTGATAACCCGGCCCATCTCGGCCACGGCATCCATGTTAATGCCAGCCTTAGTAGAGCCGACGTTGACAGAAGAGCAAACCAGATCGGTCGTCGCCAGCGCCTCGGGGATGGAGTTGATGAGCTTCCGGTCGGCCTGGGTAAAGCCCTTCTGCACCAGGGCAGAGAAGCCGCCGATGAAGTTGATGCCCACGGTCTTAGCCGCCTTGTCGAGAGCAGCCGCAAAGGGAGCGTAGTTCTCCGTGTTGCTGGCAGAAGCCACCAGGGAGATGGGCGTCACGGAGACGCGCTTGTTGACGATGGGGATGCCGAACTCCTTTTCGATGGTCTGGCCGGTGGAGACGAGATGCTCGGCCTTTTTGCAAATCTTATCGTAGACCTTCTGGCAGGCAGCCTTGGGGTCAGGGTCGGCGCAGTCCAGCAGTG
>CAVCXN010000015.1:0-3939 GCA_963606215.1 uncultured Mycoplasmatota bacterium
GTGCCCTCTACTGCATCTCCGCCACCGCAGAAAAAGACGGCATGGAGCTCATCGCCGTAGTCCTCGGCTCCCCCACCTCTGCCGACCGCTTCGAGGCCGCCAAAGCCCTGCTCAACTACGGCTTTGCCGGGTACAGCCTGGTAACAGCCGCTCCCTCAGAGCCCCTCTCCCCCATCCCTGTGACCCTGGGCGTAACCGAAAGCGTCCAACCCATCCTCTCCGAATCTGCCCAACTCCTCCTCCCCAAAGCAGACGCCGGAAAAATCACCACCACCGTCTCCCTCCCGGACACCCTGCTAGCCCCCGTCGAAGCAGGCCAGCAACTGGGCACGCTGACCGTCTTGGTAAACAACGAGCCAGTCCAGACGCTCCCCCTCACCGCGCAGGAGGGGGTGGAGCGGCTGACCCTGTGGCAAGTGTTTCAGGGGATGGTGGGGGTGTTGTGCGGGAAATAGTGTTTATCCTCTGGCCACCCATGCCGTTCTTTCCTCAGTGTGGGTGGCTCATTCTGTCCCCCTCCCTTGACTTTTCCCCCCTGATTCATTACAATAAAACACGATTTTTGCGTGAAAAGAGGGCGTTTATGGATATGATCTATTTTGACCACGCGGCCACCACCCGGGTCCTGCCTGAGGCGGCGCAGGCGGCGGTGGAGGCCATGACGGTAGAGTATGGCAACCCCTCCTCCCTGTATGCCCTGGGGACCCGGGCGGCCAAGGCGGTGGCAGAGCACCGGGCGACGGTGGCCCAGGCGCTGGGCTGCCGGACGGAGGAGCTGTATTTTACCTCCTGCGGGACCGAGGGCGACAACTGGGCGGTGCAGCTGGCGGTCCATCTGGGGCGGCACAAGGGCAAGCACATCATCACCACTGCCGTGGAGCACTCCGCCGTGCTGGAGCCGTGCAAGGCGCTGGAGATGCAGGGGTATGAGGTGACGTATCTGCATCCCGATGCCACGGGGCATATCCGCATCGAAGCCCTGGAAGAGGCCCTGCGGCCCGATACGGTGCTGGTGTCTATGCTTCTGGTGAACAACGAGACGGGGGCTATCCAGCCTGTGGCCGAGGCCGCGCAGGTGTTGAAGCAGCACAAGTCCAACGCCCTGCTGCACACGGACGCCGTGCAGGGTTTTCTGAAAATTCCCTTTACGCCCAAGGGGTTAGGGGCCGACCTTGTCACCATCAGCGGCCATAAGATCGGGGCCATGAAAGGCTCCGGGGCCTTGTATATCAGGAACGGCCTGCGGGCCGTCCCCCTCCTGCGCGGCGGCGGGCAGGAAAAGGGCCTGCGCTCCGGCACGGAGGCAACCCCCCAGATCGCGGCTCTGGCTACAGCTGCCAATCTTGGCAAGGAGGCATTGAACGAACACATTGCCTATCTGAACGATTTGAAGGCGTATGCGCTGGCGCAGTTCCAGGCCCTCGTGCCAGGGCTGGTGGTGGTGTCCGCCGGGGATGCACCCCACATCTGCGCCATCTCCCTGCCGGGGTATCCCAGCCAGGTGGTGGTGCGGTATCTCAGCGACCAGGGCTTCTGCCTGTCTGCTGGGTCAGCCTGTCACCGGGGCAAGGCCAGCCATGTGTACGCCGCCATGAACCTCTCCAAGCCCGTGCGGGACGGAATGCTGCGGGTGTCCTTCGGCCCCAGCAACACAAAGGAAGAGGTGGACAAGCTGGCCCGGGCCCTGCTCAGTGTGACCAAAAATCTGGTCGCCGCCGGGCGCTGACGGAGAGCATTGTCTATGAATGGAAAATTACTGCTGTTTGGGTTTGAAGACCTGTTTTCCGCCCCGGCCATCATCGCCGCCGTGGAACCCCTGGGCCTGGAAGTCGTGCGCGTCCCCCGGGAGGACTACAATCGGAAGCTGGAAGAGCTGGCCGGGCTGGTCCCCCGCAAGGCCAAGGGCGCACCCTATGCAGGCGGACCCCTGGGCGAAAAGATGATCGTCCTCTGCGGCCTGGGAAACCGGCTCGACGCACTGCTCCCCGTCCTGCGGCAGGCGGGCGCGGGGCCGAGCTGCCTCAAAGCTGTGCTGACCGCCCACAACAAAAAATGGACGGCCCCCGCCCTGCTGACCCAGCTGCGGAAAGAGCGGGCCATGATGCAAAAAAAGAATTGACGAATGGACCAAAAGGACCGGGATGCGCTGTCCCGGTCCTTTTTTGTCGAACCAAGAAAAAAAGGCTTGCATTCTGGGGCAAGCTACGGTAGAATAAGGAACAATGCGGAAAGGAGGGATCGACATGCTGGGGATGGAGAAACGCTTTGGTATGGGTCCTTTGTTTCCTTTGGTATCGGCTGTTCTGCCGGTATTTTTTTTGCAGTTTTCCCGGTGACGAGAGAGACGCCGGAAAACCGAGTGTATCCAAAGAGAGGAGAAAACCATGAACGCAAAAACATCCACCATCGGCTCGGCGCCCATCAAAGACGCCCGGGTCCTGGGGAAACCCAAAATGCTGATTTTGGGCTTGCAGCACATGTTCGCCATGTTCGGCGCAACGGTGCTGGTCCCCATTCTGGTGCAGAGCTACGGCCTGCCCCTGAACACCCAGACCACCCTGTTCTTCGCCGGGTTCGGCACCCTGTTCTTCCACTTCTGCACGAAGCTGAAGGTCCCCGCCTTCTTAGGCTCGTCCTTCGCGTTTCTGGGTGGTTTCTCGGCCATGGCGGAGTTAAGCTCCGGCATGTACGCCACCATGGAGCCGTCTGAGAAATTACAGTATGCCTGCGGCGGCATCGTCATCGCCGGTCTTCTGTACGTCGTCCTGGCCGCCATCATCAAGGTCGTTGGGGTGCATCGTGTGATGCACTTCCTGCCCCCCGTGGTCACCGGTCCCATCATCATCCTGATCGGCCTGAACCTGGCTCCCTCCGCCGTGTCCAACGCCTCCAGCTGCTGGTGGCTGGCACTGGTGTCCATGGCCATCATCATCGTGGCCAACATCTGGGGCCGCGGTATGATCAAGATCATCCCCATCCTGCTTGGCGTGGTCGGCGGCTATGTGATCGCCCTGTGCGCCGGGATGGTGGATTTCTCCGGCTTCGCGGGCAGCTCCCTGCTCACCGGCGAGAACGCCGTGCTGGGCCTCCAGCCCTTCCTGACGAACTTCTCCGGCAGTGTCGCCAAGTTTGATCTGACTGCCATTCTGGTCATGGCCCCCATCGCCATCGCCTCCATGATGGAGCACATCGGCGATGTATCCGCCATCTCCGCTACCGTGGGTGAAAACTTCATCGAGGACCCCGGCCTGCACCGCACCCTGATCGGCGACGGTATCGCCACGGCTCTGGCCGGTCTGTTCGGCGGCCCCGCCAACACCACCTACGGCGAGAACACCGGCGTGCTGGTCCTCTCCCGGGTCCACGACCCCCGCGTGATCCGGCTGGCGGCCATTTACGCCATAATCCTGTCCTTCTCCCCCGCCTTTGCCCACCTGGTCAATACCATCCCCTCCGCCATCATCGGCGGCGTGAGCTTCATCCTGTACGGCATGATTTCCGCCATCGGCGTGCGGAACGTGGTAGAAAACCACGTGGACTTCACCAACAGCCGCAACCTCATCATCGCCGCGGTCATCCTGGTCTGCGGTCTGGGCTTCACCAACGGCCTGACCTTCCAGATCGGCGCTGCCTCCATCACCCTGACTTCCCTGGCCATCGCCGCCATCGCAGGTATTGTGCTCAACGCCATCCTGCCCGGCAACGACTTCTACCTGGGCAAGTCCGCCAACGGCGACGACGCCGGTTCCCTGGGCAAGTATTAAGAAATTTTTCTCTTTCTAAATAGTAGAAAGGGGCAAGAAAAGCGCGTGCCGCCGAGTTTGCGGTACGCGCTTTTCTGATCTCATGCGTTCCCCTTGGCTCTTCGCTCCACAGGCTCTTCTCGGAAAAAGAGGGTGATGCACCACAGAGCGGCCAGGCAGATGAGGACATATACCA
>CAVCXN010000016.1:0-882 GCA_963606215.1 uncultured Mycoplasmatota bacterium
GACAAGTTACGTCTCTCCCGTCCCGGGTCGCCTTTCTGATGGAAGGGCTGCATTTTTATGGTTTGTCAGTCGTATTCAGGGTCACGGCCGGTGGTACTGGTGGTGTCTGTGGTGCTGGTGGTATCTTCCGTCTGGAAGTCGCTGGCGGTGGCGCGGTAGCCGCGGCCGTTCTGCTTGCTGACCTGGAAGATGTTCACGTCTTCTGCGGTCAGGGAGGTGGTGTAGGGGTTCACCAGGCGGTTGATCATCTCCAGGCTCTTGGCGGGGTCCAGCTCATAGCAGTACCGGGTAGAGCCATAGGTCACGCTGCCGTCGCCGGGGAGGGCGTCGCCGGAGACACCGCTGTCCAGGTTTACACCGACAGCCTTGGTGACAAACCAGGTCAGATCCGTGCTGGAGAGATTGGTCTGGATGTTTCGCTGCATGATGCTCACAAACTGGTCCAGCTTGCCGATGTTGGCCACCAGCTTCTTGGCCACGGTGACCATCAGCTTCCGGACCGTCTCGCTGCGCTGGATGTCGCCCATGGGATAACCGGTGCCGTCGCCGTTCTTGCGGAAGCGGCAGACCTTCATGGCATCCTCGCCGTTGAGGTGCTGCATCCCGGGCTGGAAGAAGATGCTCAGGTCCTGGGTGGGGTCGTTGTAGTACATCTCTACAGGAACGTTGAAATCCACGCCGCCCACAGCGTCCACCAATTCTTGAAATCCATTCAGGTCGATCTGGATATAGAAATCGATCGGATAGCCTACCAGATCAGAGACAACAGATTCCAGATTTTCCACGCCCTTGTGCATGGCAGCGTTGATCTTGGGGCTGGACTGATCCACCAGGGTGTCACGGGGGATCGAGAGCATCCCGATCTTCTGGTTGGGCACATCA
>CAVCXN010000016.1:963-4775 GCA_963606215.1 uncultured Mycoplasmatota bacterium
CATATGTCACCAGCATGATGGCATCCGCGTTGCCGCTGGCCTGGTCTGGGCAGCAGAGCATAAAGGTATAGGTCTGTTCCTGTCTGGTGTGGGTGCCGGTGGTCATTCCAGGCACGACCTCCTGGGTCGTCTGATTTCCTGTGTCGTCCGTTTGCGGAATCTCCGGCGCACGGACGGTCAGTTTCAGCGCTGCATAGGCGATCACGATGATGGCAGCGATCACGACCACTGCGATATAGATGCCGCGCAAAATGCGGTATTTTTTCTTCAGCCGGCGCTTTTTCTTTTTGGCCACAGCCACGGCCTCCTTTGTCTGTGTTTTTCCTGCGCACAAATGCACATGAGTACAAGTAGTATACCTAATTTTTTCCTATTCGGCAAGGGCTTTGGGCCAACTTTGCCAGGATTTCCAATTTCGATCTCTTTTTTTCACACTTTCGCATCTTTTCGTTCAAAGAAAAAATGGGTATTATAATAAAGTAGGGAGCACTGCGGTCCTCTTGGGACGTTTGGCATCTTTTCCCGGGAATTGTCTCAAACCCCTTGCATGTTGCCGGTGGGTGTGCTATAATGTGCATGATTTGAAGATGTAAGTTAGGACAGAGTGGGGCTTGCCCCGCTCTTTCTTTTATGAATATGTTGTGTGCAGCGCCCCCCGGCGCATGGAGGTTACTATGTCCAAAATCACTGATCTGGCCGCGCAGCTGGCCCGCCCCGTAGCGGAGGCAAACGGCTGCACCCTTTGGGACGTGGAATACGTCAAGGAAGCCGGCAGCTGGTACCTGCGGGTGTATATTGATAAGGAGACGGGCGTCTCCATCGACGACTGCGAGGCCGTCAGCCGGACCCTGTCGGACCTGCTGGACGAGGCAGACCCCATCCAGGACGCCTATACCTTCGAAGTCTCCTCCGCCGGGGCTGACCGGGCCTTGAAAAAGCCGGAGCATTTCCAGGCGTTTCTCGGCGAGCCGGTGGACGCCAGGTTCTACCAGCCCGTGAACGGCCAGAAGGCCGTCACCGGAACCCTGGTGGGCTATGACAACGGCGACGTAACCCTGGATCTCGGTGACGGCCCCGTGACCTTCGCCAAGAAGGACGTGGCCCAGGTTCGCCTGCACGTCGCGTTTTAAGCTGACCCTTGAAAATCCTGGCCAAAGCGCACCGCGCCAGGCCGTTTCATACCACTGAGTTTGAGGAGACGATCAACAGTCATGGCAAAAAAAACAACGAAGAAAACAGCGAAAAGCAATGAGCTGGACGGCAAGGAATTCTTTGCCGCCGTCACCCTGATCGAGAAAGAGAAGGGCATCCCCCGGCACTATATGCTGGAGAAAATTACCCAGGCCCTGGTCTCCGCCTACAAGCGGGACCACGAGGGCATCACGGACAATGTGTTCGTGGAAGCCAACGAGATCACCGAAACAGTTCGGATGTACGTCAAGAAGGAGATCGTGGAGGAAGTCACCAATCCCTCCACCGAGATCGCCCTGGCCGAGGCCCGCAAGAGCCTGCCCTCCGCCCAGAGCGGCGACGTGGTCCGCATCGAGATCAAGCCCCGGAACTTCGGCCGCATCGCCGCGCAGACGGCTCGTCAGGTCATCATCCAGGGCATGCGCGAGGCCGAGCACAGCATGATCTATGACATGTTCAGCTCCAAGGAGCATGAGATGCTGGTCGGTACCGTCACCCGCGTCGATCCCCGCAACGGGGCCGTCACCCTGCGCATTACCAGCGACGGCGAATCTACCGACGCTTACCTCTCCCCCTCCGAGCAGGTCCGGGGCGAGGTGGCCCACGAGGGCGACCGCCTGAAGGTCTATGTGGTGGAGGTCCGCCGCTCCAGCCGTGGGCCGCAGATCCTCATCTCCCGCACCCACCCCGGCCTGGTCAAGCGCTTGTTTGAGCTGGAGGTGCCGGAAATTTACGACGGCACCGTGGAGATTCGCTCCATCGCCCGCGAAGCGGGCAGCCGCTCCAAGCTGGCCGTCTGGTCTGCTGACGAGAACGTGGATCCCATCGGCGCCTGCGTCGGCCCCAAGGGTGCCCGCGTGAACAACGTGGTCGCCGAGCTGGGCAGCGAGAAGATCGACATCATCAAGTACAGCGACGACCCTGCCCAGTATGTGGCCGCCGCCCTCTCCCCTGCCGATGTCATCTCCGTTCTGCCGCTGGACGGCAGCAAGAGCTGCCGCGTGGTTGTGCCCGACGACCAGCTCTCCCTGGCCATCGGCAAGGAGGGACAGAATGCACGTCTGGCCGCCCGGCTCACCGGCTATAAGATCGACATCAAGTCCGCCTCCGCCGCCCACGAGTGGGAGGAAGAGGACGCCCTGGCCGAGGCCGCCCGCGCTGCCCAGGCCGCAGAAGAGGCGGAAGACGATGTTTTTGCTGAAGAGCCAGCGGAAAACGAGGAAGACCTGCTGGACGACGAGACCCCTGCCGCTGAGGAAGCCGCAGAAGACACGGCGGATGAAGCCGCCGCAGAGCCGGAAGAGGCTCCGGAAGCCTGAGACAAAGACCAACAGCGTAAGCTGATCGTCTATAGTTAGTTCGATAGGAAACGATAAGAGAGAAGGAAGGAGGCAGCACCGTGCCGAAGAAGATCCCCCTGCGCCAATGCCTTGGCTGCCGGGAAATGAAACCGAAGCGGGAGCTGATCCGGGTGGTCCGCTCTCCCCAGGGCGAGATCAGCCTGGACTTCCACGGCAAAAAGCCCGGGCGCGGGGCCTACCTCTGCCCCGACCCGGCGTGTCTGAAGCGGATCCGCAAGTCAAGAGCCCTGGAACGAGCCTTTGACCTGCCCATCCCCGACGCCGTGTACGACGCCCTTGCCCAGGAGATGGAAGGAGGTGGTCTGGATGGATAGCATTCCTTCCCTGCTGGGCCTTGCGCTGCGGGCAGGGCGGCTTGCCGTGGGCGAAGAGCCTGTTGGGACAGCCTGCCGGTGCCACAAGGGGTACCTGCTGCTGCTGGCCAGCGACGCGGCGGACAACACCATCCGTCGGGCCATTCACTTCAGCCAAGCCGGAAAAACCATCTGTCTCACCCTGCCCCTGACCAAGGAGGAGCTGGGCAGCGGCCTGGGCCGCACGAGCTGCGCCATGGTCGCCGTGACAGACGTGGGCTTTGCCGCGTCAATCGCCGAGCGCCTGGCCAAGGAGGACCCGGAAACGTATGGCGAAGCCTGGCAGACCTTATCCCAAAAGGCCGCCCGGGTGAAACAGCGCCGGGATGCCAAGCGCTCCCCCCACAAGAACAAGGGGCGGCGCAAGAAAGCATAATTATGGAGGTGGCTTTATTTGAGTTTTGAGAATAAATATCGTGTACACGAGGTAGCCAAGGACTTTGGGAAGCAGACCAAGGACATCACCCAGATCCTCACCACATACGCTACGACCCCCAAGAACCACATGCAGGTGCTCAGCGACAAAGAGCTGTCCATCGTCTTTGAGTATATGACCCAGCACAACCAGGTGGCCGACATGCAGGCTTCCCTGGCCACCGCCCCCAGCAAGGGCGGCGAGAACCGGAACCGGAACAATGATCGCGGCGACAGAAACGACCGTGGCGGCGATCGCAGTCGGAACGACCGGGGCGACCGAAACGGACAGCGCCGGGACAACCGCGACGGCGGCCGCAATGACAGAAACGACCGGAACGACCGCAGCGGCAGACCCGGCGACCGTGGCCCCCGTAACGACCGCAATGATCGCAATGACCGCGGCCAACAGAACCGTCAGGGCGGCCAGAACCAGAACAACAACCAGGCTCCCAAGGCCCAGAATCAGGGACAGCAGGCCCAGGCCCAGCAG
>CAVCXN010000017.1:0-12968 GCA_963606215.1 uncultured Mycoplasmatota bacterium
AGGCCCGCAAAGGGGGCAGAAATAGGAGTTCGCTGTTTATTTTACCATAGCAAACGCAAAAGCGCAAGCGAAGGGCCTTTGGCTGGCAGCGCAGGACTTTTTTTCAGAGCCCCTTGACAAATTCAAAAAGTGTGATATTGTATTAAGTAGATAGAACAATGATACAGAGACGACACAGCCAAACACAGAAGTGAGAAAGGAGGCAGGGCTATGCCGTGGGAATTTCGGGAAGACGCCCCCATTTACACCCAACTCGTTGCGCAGATCCAACAGCGCATCGTGGGCGGCCTGTTGGGGCCGGGGGCGCGCTTACCCTCGGTCCGGGACCTGGCCGCAGAAGCCGGGGTGAACCCCAACACGATGCAGCGAGCCTTGACAGAATTGGAACGGGAGGGCATCGTCCACAGCCAGCGCACCGCCGGCCGCTTCATCACGGAGGACGCAGACCGCATCCGCCAGCTCCGGGAGGAGCTGGCCCGGCAGCAGGTGAAAGACTTTTTGGAGGGCATGTTCCGGCTGGGCTTCCGGCGGGCGGAAATTCTTGCCCTCATTGCACAGGAAACAGAAGAGAACGCGGAAGGAGAGGAGAAGACACCATGAGTATTTTAGAGACGAAAGGGCTGGTCAAGCGCTTCGGCCCCACGGTTGCCCTGGATGGGATGACCCTGGCCGTGGAGCCGGGCCGCATCGTGGGCCTGTTGGGGCCAAACGGCAGCGGCAAGACCACCTTAATTAAGTTGGCCAATGGCCTGTTGGTGCCCGATGAGGGAGAGATTTGGGTGGACGGCCACAAGCCGGGGAGAGAGAGCCACGCGGTCGTCTCCTACCTGCCCGAGCGGAACAGCCTGCCCCTGTGGATGACGGTGAACCAGCTCCAGGATTTCTATGCGGATTTCTTTGCGGACTTCCAGCGCAAACGCAGTGAGGAGATGCTGGATAAATTAGAAATTCTGCCCAAGCAGAAGCTCCGGCAGATGTCCAAGGGCACCCGGGAAAAGGTCCAGCTCATCCTGACCATGAGCCGCCGGGCGAAGCTCTATCTGCTGGATGAGCCAATCGGCGGTGTGGACCCGGCGGCCCGGGACTACATCTTAGATACCATCATCCGCAACTACGACCCCGAGGCGGCAGTCATTCTATCTACCCATCTGATCGCTGACGTGGAGCGCATTCTGGACGAAGTGATCTTTGTGAACCAAGGCCAAGTCCTGTTCCAGTCCACGGTGGACACCATTCGGGAGGAGAAGGGGAAGAGCGTGGACGCACTCTTCCGGGAGGTATACAAATGCTGAGAAAATTATTGAAACAAGAGTTTCGGGCCACGGCGCGGGTGATGCTGCCGCTGTATCTCGTGACATTTCTGCTGGCGCTGGCGGTCCGGCTGGGGATATTCTTCTCCCAAAACGCGTCGCTGACGGAAGGGGTGGGGGGTGTGACCCTGCGGACCGTCCTGCTCGGCCTTTCGATCACGGGCTTTGTGAGTGCCTGCATCGCCACGTTCCTGGTGGCGCTCATCCAGGCGGTGCTTCGGTTCCGGAGCAACCTGCTGGGGGACGAGGGCTATGTGATGTTCACCCTGCCCGCCTCCACTCACCAGCTGGTGTGGGCGAAGCTCATCCCTTCGGCCGTTTGGTTCCTGGGGGCCGCCGTCATCGACGTGCTGGCGCTGCTGGCCCTGGTGGTGAACCTGGGGATGTTCCAGGAGTTCGGGCGGTTTGTGGTCGAAGTGAAGGAACAGCTTACGGCCTATCTTGTCGGCAATGGCATTGTCTTCCTGCTGGAGCTGGCTCTGCTGTTCGTGGTGGGCTGCCTGGTTATGTGCCTGAATTTCTACGCGCCCCTGGCCATCGGGCACAGCTTTGCGCGGCATAAGATGCTCTGGTCCGTGGTGTTCTTCTTCGCCATCCAGATCGCGATGCAGATCGTCACCGCCGTGTTCGGCCTCATCACCCTGCCCCACCTGTGGAACATGAACTTTATGACGGCTGCCTCCGCAGCCCACGCGCTGATGTGGGGCAGCATCCTCACAACGGCGGTTTACGGGGCTGTGCTGTACGGCGTGACGCTGTATATGCTGAGAAAGCGGCTGAATCTGGAATAACAGAATCAGGAGGAATAGGGGCACCTGGCGAAAATGGCTGGGTGCCTCTATGTGCTTGCGCCAAAACTTACCGCATGCCTTTTCGCGACAAAGGTTGACGTTCTTCCGGCTCCTGTGGTACAATATTCTAAATTGCGAAGATTTTCAGATGAGATGGTAAAGTTTTCCTAGACCTGGATCCAATTGCAAGGAGGAAACCGGAATGGAAACCAAAAAGATCACCCTGCGAAGCCAAACGGTGAAGTGTCCCCACTGCGGAGAATACTATTCCGTTACCTATAAATATTGTCCCTTCTGCGACGCCGGGCGCCAGGAGGAAGAGCGCCGGCTGGCTGAGAAAAAGAAGAAAAAACAGGCGTTCTTCACCAACCTCTTCGGAGGCGGACACGAGGAAGAAAAGGCGGACAAGCCCACGGGGGAAAAGGTGGCCCAGACAGAGCCGAAGGAACCCAAGAAGAAGCGCGCGGCCCAATCCGCCGAGGAACCTGTGCCGGAGGCGGAGGTATTTGACGAAGGCCCCGACCTGCTGGCCGGTGCGCCCATCCCCCGACCGGAACCCAAGCCCCGGAAGCACAAGCCCAAGACGGCACACGCCGCTGCATCTGTGGCCGAGGGTGCAGAGATTCCCTTGGAAGGAACGACTCCGCGTCGGGAGCACGGCGAAAAGTCCGCCGGTGGGCACCACGCGGCCAAGTCCGGCAAGAGCAAGAAGCCTGCCCCCGTGCCGGAGCCTGAACTGACGGAGCTGCCCCGCCATCGCCGCCGGAAAAAGACCAGCGAGATGACGGAGGAAGAGAAGGCCATCGACCGCGCCGAGCGCGAGGCCCGCGCCGCCGCCCGGAAACGGGAGCGGGACCGAAAGGCTGCCCTGGCCGCAGAAGCGGCTAAGCAGGCGGAAGAAGCCGCTGCCACAGCGCAGAAAGCGCCCGCCGCGCCGGTGGCCCAGGAGAACCCCGCACCCGGGGCAGTACCTCAGGAGCCGGTGGAACCTGCTCAGCCCGTGAACCCCACATTTGTTGAAGAGATGCCCGACCAGATGCCGTTGGTCGGCTCCGGGCCGGTCTTTGACGAGGTCATGGTGCCTGATTCCTTTGGGTTTGACGAGACGATCATCTCCACAGATCCGGCGATTTTGAACGAACCCACGCCGCCCGTCGCGCCGGCCGCGCCGGTGGAGGCTCCCCCTGCATCTGAGACCGTGGAAGAACCTGCGGCCCCGGCAGGGACGGAATCTTCTGAGGAAGCCGCCGCCCGCCAGCAGTGGGCCGAGCTGCGGGCGCTGGAACAGCTGCCCCAGGAGGAAGCGCCCGTAGTTCCGGAGATGCCTGTCATCCCGGAAACGCCTGCGGAGGAAGAACCGGTTACAGAAGCTCAGCCCGCAGCAGTCACTCAGCCCACCCCGGCGGCGGAAGCCGCTGCCCCGGCTGATCCGGACGCCCCTGCGCCGGAAAAGCCCGTGGAGACGGACGAAGACCTGGATGCCTTGCTGAATGAGATTCGTGATCTGCTGGTCAGCAGCCCCGTGCCCAGACTTTCCCCGGGTGAGCTGGAAAAGCCTGAGGTCCCGGCGGAGCCGGAACCGGAGGTCCAGCTCTCCGGCGACCAGATGACCACGCCGGAATACCTGCCGGAGGAAGACGAGGCCGCACCTGCGGCAGAGGAAGCCACGGCGGAGACAGTTTCTGAACCGGAGGCGGAGGAACCTGTTGAGCCGGTGGTGGACGAGCCGACCATCGCTATGGGCAAGCTGGACCTGCCCGACCCCTTGACTGACCCGGCGGACGAGGCCCTGTATGACGACCAGCCCACCCAGGTCATCCCCACCCAGGAGATCGTGGAGGAGCTGGAAGCCAAGGCCGACGCCGAGGTGGAGGAAGACGAGCTGGACCATGAGCTGCCCGCCGCCGTCCTGCCCCGCCGCACGACTGCGGCCCCGGAGACCGAGGCCCACGAGAGCAACAAGCGCCGCGCCCACGCGGAGAAGCCTGCGAAGGCGGCCAAGCCTGCCAAGGCCGAGAAAGTCCCGAAGCCGGAGAAGGCCGAAAAGCCCGAGAAGACCAAGAAAGCTAAGAAGCAGGGCAGCGCAACTCTGCCCCTCATCATCGTGTCCCTGGTCATCATCATCGCCGCTGCGGTGATCGTGTTCCATAAAGTTCTGCCGACTTTACAGAACGGCATTTTCGCCAGCCAGTCCGTTGCTGCCGAGAGCCTGACCCTGGATCAGACCGAGGTCAGCCTGGCCGAGGCCGGAACTGCTGTGACCCTGGTGCCCACCTTCAGCCCCGACGGTTCCACCGGCACCGTGACCTGGACCAGCAGCGACGAGAAGATCGCCGCCGTGGACGAAGCCGGGACCGTCACCGCCGTGGCCCCCGGTACCGCCACCATCACCGCCGCCCTGGAAAACGGGGAGAAGGCGGAGTGTAAAGTCTCCTGCACCTGGAGCGCCGATTCCGAGGGCGATGAGAAATCCGACACCCAGACCGCCGAAAACGGCGGCGCGGAGCAGCCCCAGGAGGCCGCCAAGCCCGCCCTGAGCAACAATGATATCACCCTCTCCAGCGAGGGCGCCACCCAGCAACTGACCGTGGAGAACGCCAGCGGCGACGTGACCTGGACCAGCAGTGACGACGCCATTGCCAAGGTCGCCGCTGACGGCACCGTGACCGCCGTGGCCCCCGGCCGCGCCACCGTCACCGCCAAGATCGGCGAGCAGACGCTGAACTGCGCCGTGCGCTGCGTGTGGTAACTTGATTTTTTCCGCAATTTTGCGTTTACATAGTATATAACTTATAAAAATAGAAGCCCCCTGCCAGATCAAAAACTCTGGCAGGGGGCTGTTTGCGTCTTGTGGTAGAGGGCGAGGGTCAGCGAATCTGGCCGTCGCCGGTGATGATGTACTTGTAGCTGGTCAGCTCTTCCAGGCCCATGGGTCCGCGGGCGTGGAGCTTTTGGGTGGAGATGCCCATCTCACAGCCCAGGCCGAACTGCCCGCCGTCGGTGAACCGGGTGGAGGCGTTGACGTACACGGCGGCGCTGTCCACCAGGCGGGTGAAGAGGTCCGCGTGGGCGCGGGTCTGGGTGAGGATGGCTTCGCTGTGGCCGGTGGAGTGACGGTTGATGTGCTCGATGGCCTCCTCCACGCTGCCGACGATGTGGACGGCTAAGATATAGTCCAGAAACTCCGTGTCAAAGTCCTTGGGCCCGGCGGGGGTGCCTTCGGGGAGGATGGCCAGGGCCTCGGGGTCCAGGCGCAGCTCCACGGGGGGCTGGCCGGACTGACGGCGGCGCTCCACAAGCTGGTCCCACAGCAGGGGCAGGAAGGTGGGGGCAATGTCCCGGTGGACCAGACAGACCTCGGCGGCGTTGCAGACGGAGGGGCGGCTGGTCTTGGCGTTGTCCACGATGGTCAGGGCCTTATTGAGGTCGGCGTCGCCGTCGATGTAGAGGTGGCAGATGCCGGTGCCGGTCTGGATACAGGGGACCTTGGCCCGATCTACGCAGGTCTGGATGAGGGAGGCCCCGCCCCGGGGGATGAGCAGATCGACGTAGCCCACGGCCTGCATCAGCTCATTGGCGCTGGCGCGGGTGGTGTTGGTGACGAGGCTGATGAGCGCCTTGGGCAGGTGGTTTTGCTCCAGAGCCTTGTGCAGGGCGCTGACGATGGCGGTGTTGGAGTGGATGGACTCTTTGCCGCCCCGGAGGACGCAGACGCTTCCGGCCTGGAAGGTCAGGCTGGCGGCGTCGGAGGTCACGTTGGGCCGGGACTCATAGATGATGGCGATGACGCCCAGGGGGACAGAAACCTTGCTCACGACCAGGCCATTGGGCAGGGTGTGGCAGCCCAGGTGACGGCCCACGGGGTCCTTGAGCTGGGCCACGGCCCGGATGCCGGAGGCCATGTCCGCGATGCGCCCGGCGGTCAGGCGCAGGCGGTCCTGCATGACGGGAGCGATGTGGCCCTGAGCGGCCTCCAAGTCAAGCTCGTTGGCGGCTAAGATCGCCTTGGTGTCGGCCTCCAATGCGTCGGCCATAGAGAGCAGGACAGCCTTCTTTTCTTCGCTGGACAGGGCGGCCAGGGCCGGTTTTGCGGCGAGGGCTTCTTCCAGCAGGGGGCGGGTGATGGTGAGGGCGGCGGGGTCTGCGGCCGGTGCCGTGAACTCGCTGCCTGCTGCGGCGGGGGGCGGATAGCAGGCCATCTCGCCGGGGGAAGTGTTGGTATGCATAGCGGCGTTTATCCTTTCTTTCCGCGGAAGCGGCTGCCCACGGGCTTGCCGTCCGCAATGTCATACAAAATCGAGGGGGCGACCCCGTTGGCGATGACCATGTCGCACCCGGCGGCGGTGGCCAGGGCAGCGGCCTGGAGCTTGGTGGCCATGCCCCCGGTGCCCAGGGAGGACCCGGCGCCCCCGGCCAGGGCGATGATCTCGTCGGTCAGGACCGGAATGTCGGAGATGAGTGTGGCGTCCGGATGGGTGCGGGGGTCGGCGGTGTAGAGGCCGTCGATGTCCGAGAGCAGGATGAGCAGGTCGGCCTCCATACTCACGGCCACCCGCGCGGCCAGGGTGTCGTTGTCGCCGATCTTGATTTCTTCCGTAGCCATGGTGTCGTTTTCGTTGATGATGGGCAGGGCGTGCAGCTCCAGCAGACGGACCATGGTGTTGTGGAAGTTGCGGAAGCGGTCGGGCTGGTCCACTTCCTCAGCGGTGAGCAGAATTTGGGCCACGGTGTGATTGTACGCGCCAAAGGCTTTGTCGTAGGTGTACATCAGCTCGCACTGGCCCACGGCAGCGGCGGCCTGTTTGGTCGGGATGTCATCCGGGCGGCGGGGCAGCGAGAGCTTGCCGACGCCCATGCCGATGGCACCGGAGGAGACTAAAATGATCTCGTTCCCGGCGTTTTTCAAGTCGCTGAGGACCTTGCACAGTTCCTCCACCCGGCGGATGTTCAGCAGGCCGGAGGGGTGGGCCAGGGTAGAGGTGCCCACCTTGACCACGATGCGTTTGTTCTGCATAGGAAGACTCCTTTTGAGACGACGAACCGGCGGAGGTCTTCAAAAACGCGCCGGGATTTTTTGGCAGTTTTACCCTTCTATTTTAACGAATGCCCGGGGCGCTGTCAACAAAAAAGCCCGCCACCTGGCGGGCTTGGGGGGTCAGACTTTGGTGTGGATCTTGCCGGGGTAGAGGATGAGCTTGCGGCCCAGGAAGTTCCAGACGAAGACCAAAAGACTGCTGAGGAACTTGGATACCATGAAGTACAGGTGGAAGCGGCTGGTGAAGAGGTACATCAGCCCCATCGTCAGCAGCAGGCCGCCGATGGAGATGGCGACGAAGACGACGATCTCCATGGCGGGAGGCACGGACGAATCCACCGATTTGAAGGCGAAGTATTTCGTCAGCAGGAAGTTGCAGGAGATGCCCACGGCGAAGGAACAGGCCGAGGCGGGTAAGTAATGCACGCCCAGCGTTTCCAGCAGGAACAGCAGGAGAAAGTCCACCAGGAAGGAGGACGCCCCGGTGAGCACATACCGGAAGAGCTGGGTGATGGTATTTTCTGTTGGCTCTGCGAAGAGAGCGTGGAACTGACCATGGCGCAGTTGCTGCCAGAAGGCGATGGCGTCCTGGATGGTCCGCTCTTGCAGCATCGGTTTTTTCATGGGTTCCCTCATAGAAACAAGGTTCATAGCGCTTGGTTTCCTTTCGGCTGGCTGGTTTCGTTGCGGATGCAAGTATACCCCAATTTTCGGAAAAAGTAAAGAGGAGAATTTTGGAAGACCGACAAACCGTCGTTTTTGTCCCGCCGCCGTCCGGACGGGCAAACAGCCGCCGCCCAAATCCACAAAATTCGGGCGGCGGCTTGGCTCTTTTTCAGGGAAACGATCAGGTCATTTTCTCCTGCTTCACTTTTTTGTCGATGACGTGGCGGGAGGCCAGCTCCTTGCGCACGTCGTCCAGGGAGATGCCCAACTGGAGCATGAGGACCATGACGTGATAGGCCAGGTCTGCAATCTCGTAGATCGTCTCCTTCTTGTCCTCGGCCTTGCCTGCGATGATGACCTCGGTGGACTCCTCGCCGACCTTCTTCAGGATCTTATCCAGACCCTTGTCGAAGAGGTAGGAGGTGTAGGAGCCTTCCTTGGGGGTGTCCTTGCGGCCTTGGAGCATTTCCATGAGGCCCTCCAGGGAGAAAGCGGTGTTCTCGTCGCTCTCGAAGAGGGGGTTGTGGAAGCAGGACTCCGCGCCGGTGTGACAGGCAGGGCCGTCCTTGTTGACACGCACCACGAGGGCATCGTAGTCGCAGTCGGCGGTGATGTCGATAATGTGCTGGGCGTTGCCGGAAGTATCGCCCTTGCGCCAGAGTTCCTGACGGGAGCGGCTCCAGAAGCAGGTGCGCTCTTCCTTAATGGAGATTTCCAGGCTCTCCTTGTTCATATAGGCCAGCGTCAGCACCTGGCCGCTGGTCCCGTCCACGACGATGGCGGGGATGAGTCCCTTTTCGTCAAATTTCAGTTTTTCCATGTCGATCATGGTGGTTCCTCCCATTGTTATCTCACTAAGATACCATTCTTTCTCAGCTCTGCTTTCAGGTCAGGAATGGCGATCTGCCCGAAGTGGAAGACCGATGCCGCTAAGCCTGCATCGACCCCCGGCAAGGTCTGAAAGAGCTTGGTAAAGTCCTCGACTTTTCCCGCACCGCCGGAGGCGATGACGGGGACGGAGACGGCGTTGCAGACGGCTTCCAGCATTTCCAGATCAAAGCCGCCCTTCACGCCGTCGGTGTCGATGGAGTTCACGACAATCTCACCCGCGCCCAAATCCACGCATTTCCTGATCCAGGCGATGGCTTCCATGCCGGTGTCGTCCCGCCCGCCGCGGCCGAAGACGCGGAACTGGCCGTCTACCCGCTTCACGTCAGCGGAGAGGACCACGCACTGGCTGCCGTAGCGCAGGGCGGCCTGGCGGATGAGGTCGGGGTTGCGGATGGCCCCGGAGTTGACGCTGACCTTGTCGGCTCCGCATTTCAGCACCCGGTCGAAATCCTCCAGGGTGTTGATGCCGCCGCCCACGGTGAGGGGGATGAAGACGCGGCTGGCCGTCTCCCGCAGGATGTCGGTGAAGAGGCTGCGGCCCTCGGCGGAGGCGGTGATGTCGTAGAAGACCAGCTCATCCGCGCCGCTCTTGGTGTAGTATTCGGCCAGCTCTACGGGGGAGCTGACATCGTGCAGCCCCTCGAAGTTGACCCCCTTGACCACCCGGCCGTTTTTCACGTCCAGGCAGGGGATGATGCGTTTTGTGATCATTGGCTTGCTCCTTCCCCCAAGGCCACGGCCTGGGCCAGGTCGATGACGCCGGTGTAGTATGCCTTGCCGATGATGGCCCCGGCCACCCCAGCGGCTTTCAGGGCCTTGATATCCTCCAGGGACGAGACACCGCCGGAGGCGATGATGTCCATGGAGTATTGTTCGGCCAAGCGTTTGTAGAGCGCCCGGTTGGTGCCGCGCATGGCCCCGTCCCGGGAAATGTCGGTGCAGATGATGGTCTGCACGCCGAGGGCCTGCATCCGGTCAAAGAAGACCTGCCAGGTGTCTTCGCTGGTCTCGAGCCAGCCCTTGATGGCAACCTTGCCGTCTTTCAGGTCCGCACCCACGGCGATTTTGGCCCCGTATTCGGCCACGGCCCGGGCGGTGAAGTCCGGGTCGGTGACGGCGGCGGTGCCCAAAATCACGCGGCTGGCCCCGGCGTCCAGATAGCGGCGCACCGTTTCCATATTCCGGATGCCGCCGCCCACCTCCACGAACAGGCCCGTCTGGGCCGCGATGCGCTGGATGGTGGGGAGGTTCGTTGTCTGGCCGGTCTTGGCCCCCTCCAAGTCCACGAGATGGAGATGAGAGGCACCGGCGGCCTCGAATTTTTTCACCGTGTTCAGGGGGTCCGGGTCGTAGACCGTCATCTGGTTATAGTCCCCCTGATACAGGCGCACGGCCTGGCCGCCGAAGAGGTCGATGGCGGGAAAAATTTTCATGTCACCAGCTCCCTTCGCAGAATGTTTTCAGGATGGCCAGGCCCACGTCACCGCTCTTTTCCGGGTGGAACTGACAGCCCATCACGTTTCCGCGGGCAACGGCGGCGGTCAGCTCTGCGCCGTACTCCGTGGTGGCAATGACGGCATCTTCGCAGTCCGTGGCATAGAAGGAGTGGACGAAGTAGACGCACTCGTTGTCCTGCACGGTTTCCAGCAGCTTGTGCCGGGGCTTGTCGGCGGGGAAGTGAAGGGCATTCCAGCCGATGTGGGGAATTTTATAGTCGGCGGGGATGACGCCCTCCATGGGGACGACCCGACCGGGAATCAAGCCCAGGCCCTTATACTGGCCGAACTCTAAGCTCTCGTCAAAGAGAAGCTGCATCCCCAGGCAGATGCCCATGAGGGGCTTGCCCTTGGCGGCTTCCTCTAAAATCACTTGGTCTAAGCCGGTCTGCCGCAGCTTGGCGGCGGCGTCGGCGAAGGCACCCACCCCGGGCAGGAAGAGCTTGTCTGCCTGCCGCAGCAGGGCAGGGTCCCCCGTGACCACCGGCTCTTGCCCGATAGCTTCCAGGGAGCGGCAGAGGGAAAAGAGGTTTCCCACGCCGTAATCGATTACAGCGATCATACCAACATTCCTTTCGTGGATGGGATGGCGTCGCCGCCGGTGAGGGCGACGGCCTGCTTGAGGCTGCGGGCGGCGGCCTTGAAGGTGCCCTCAATCAAGTGGTGGCTGTTCTCGCCCGCCAGCTTGCGGAGATGGAGGGTGCAGTTGGCCCGGCGGGTGAAGGCCAGGAAAAATTCCTTTGCCAGCTCGGTGTCAAAGGCCCCGACCTTTTCCGTGGGCATGGGCACGTCCCAGCAGAGCATGCCGCGCCCGGAGAGGTCTACTGCGGCCAGGACCAGGGACTCGTCCATGGGAAGCATGATATGCCCGAAGCGCTCCACGCCCCGCATCTCGCCCAGGGCCTGGGCAAAGGCATCGCCGAGACAAATGCCCACGTCTTCCACCGTGTGGTGGTCGTCCACCCAGGTGTCACCGGAGCAGGTCACGGTGAGGTCAAAGGACCCGTGGCGGGCAAAGCCTGTGAGCATGTGGTCAAAGAAACCAACGCCGGTTTGAATGTCATGTTTCCCCGTCCCGTCCAGGTTCAGGGTCAGGGAAATATCCGTCTCGCCGGTCTTGCGCTGGATGTGGCTCTCTCGCATCTTACACGCCCTCCTCGGCCAGAATTTCCTCCACCACGCTGAGGAACGCGGCCATCTCCTCCTCGGAGCCGATGGTCACGCGGTTATAGGGGGCCAGGGCAGGGGTGGAGAAGTGGCGGATGAGCACGCCCTTGTCCTTGCAGGCTTGGTAGAGCTTGGCGCCGTCCACCTGGGGGTGGGTGATGAAAATGAAGTTCGCCTGAGAATCCGGAATGGAAAAGCCCAGCTGCCGCAGGGCGTGGGTGGTCGTCTCGCGGGTGGCCATGATGCGCTGGGCGTTGGCGCGGAAGTAGTCATCAGACTCCACGGCGGCGATGCCGAGCTTGAGGGTCAGGCGGTTGACGTTATAGGGATTGGTGGAGAATTTCAGCTTTTCCAGGTCGGCGATCAGCTCCGGCTGGCCAAGGGCAAAGCCCAGGCGCGCCCCGGCCATCGAGCGGGACTTGGAATAGGTCATGACCACCAGCAGGTTGGGATACCGGTTCACCAGCGCGGCGGCGGAATCCGCGCCAAAATCCACATAGGCTTCGTCGATGACTACCACATGGTCCGGGTTCGAGGCAATGATCTTCTCAACCTCGGACAGGGGTAGAGCGATGCCCGTGGGGGCGTTGGGGTTGGTCAGGACGGTCAGCTTGCCGGTGTTCGACAGGCCGGGCACGTCCACGGTAAAGTCCTCATGCAGGGGGACGGTAGAATAGGGCACGCCGTGCAGGTCGGCGAAAACGGGGTAGAAGCTGTAGGTCAGGTCCGGGAACACAGCCCCGTCCTGGCCGAAGGCCATGAACGCAAAGTTCAGGATATCGTCTGAGCCATTGGACAGAAAGATCTGATCGGCCCCCACGCCGTACAGCCGGGCCAGGGCCAGCTTTAACGCTTTCCCTTCCGGGTCAGAGTAGAGGCGCAGGTCTTTTATATCTTCTTCGCCCAAGGCAGCAAGAACGGCCTGGGACGGGGGATAGGGGGACTCGTTGGTGTTGAGCTTGATGTATTGCTTGTCCCGGGGCTGTTCGCCGGGGGTGTAGGCTTCTAGAGCCT
The DNA here is from genome assembly GCA_963606215.1 of uncultured Mycoplasmatota bacterium. GTDB lineage: Bacteria > Bacillota > Clostridia > Oscillospirales > Oscillospiraceae > Evtepia. Next base: position 12,371 of record CAVCXN010000017.1, read on the forward strand.
GGTATTTTGCGTTAAGGAAGCTGCTCATGGATTCTCCTTCCCGACAACGGCGGGGTCAAAACGGATGTCGATGCTGCGGGCGTGGGCGGTGAGGCCCTCCTGCTTGGCGAAGATGGAGACGGTGGGCTGGGCCTTCTCCAGGGCGGGACGGGTGTAGTAGGTGTACTGGGTCTTCTTCACGAAGTCGTCCACAGACAGGGGGCTGGAGAAGCGGGCCGTGCCGCTGGTGGGCAGGGTGTGGTTGGGACCGGCAAAGTAGTCGCCCAGGGCCTCGGGGCAGTTGCGGCCCAGGAAGATGGACCCGGCGTTTTTGATCTTGTCCAGGTAGTCAAAGGGCTGGTCCACGCAGACCTCCAGGTGCTCGGGGGCGATCTCGTTGGCGATCTCCACAGCGGTGTCTAAGCTATCTGCCACGATGATCTTGCCGTTGGTGTCGATGGAGGCGCGGGCAATCTCCTCCCGGCGGAGCTTGGGCAGCTGGTCCTCAATGGCGGCTTGGACGGCTACGGCCAGCGCCTCGCTGTCGGTGACGAGAACGGCGGAGGCGTTCTTGTCGTGCTCGGCCTGGCTCAGCAGGTCGGCGGCGACAATACGGGGG
>CAVCXN010000018.1:0-1206 GCA_963606215.1 uncultured Mycoplasmatota bacterium
GTTATAGTAGGCAGAAAGGGGGCGTGGACTTTGAAACATGCTATTAAGAACCGTATCATCGCTGTCATTGCGCTGGCGGCGGTTGTGGCTGCTCTGGTGTTTTTTGGCCTGTGGAGACAGGCGGAGGGGCAGAGGGCCGAGCAGCAGAAGCAACTCGACCAAACCTTTGCAACGCAGTTTTCCCAGTTGTACAGTAACCTCTTCTGTACGGAGCCGGGAGAAGAAGCCCAGCGGGAATCGCTGGGCCAAGCGGCTGTGTGTGAGGCGGTGTTTGATTCTACTTCCTATCAGGATAATACGGCCCTGGGGAAGATCATGCGGAACCTCTGCGATTTTGCGCGGCAGGAAGATACAACGTCTCTTCAAAAAATAACGCAGGAAGACGAGCTTGTTGAAAAATTGGGCTATCTGCGGCTGCACTTGGAGGATGCGGATTTGGCACAAGAAGTGCTGATGATGTTAAGGAAGGGATAAAGAAAGCAGCCACCTTTTTAGGTGGCTGCTGTGTCAGCGGGAAAGTTTATAGAGCATATATTGGTTCAGACTTACGCCTTCTATCTCAGCGGCTTCTTTTAAGGATTTGTGAAGACTGCGGGGGATACGCAGGACCAATTTGCCGCTGTACTCTTCTAAGTCCTGTCGAAATGCATCAAGAGAAACAGGAGCACTTTCATCGGCCATGGCCATGGCAAGGCTGGCTTCTTCTCCGGGAGTAAGGACTTCGGAGGGACGGGAATCAATGTCCGCAAAACGACGGGCGATCTCTTCGGGTGTCAGCTCGGGTTTCATAGAAAAGACCTCCTTTAATATTTGATATTTGTTCTGGTATTGATCTCGATTACTGTGATGATGAGTTCTCCTTTCCGCCATTCAAAGGTTATGCGATAGTGCGCGATCTTATAGCGGTAGAGATGTTTCTTTCCTGCCAATGGAACGATATCACCTTCTAGTCGGGAGAGCTGGTCCAAGGCGCGATAAAGTTTTTTTCGTGTTGCTTCATCTACACTGGCGAGATATTTTTGGGGCTGCTTTTTCAGTTTGATTTCCACTGACATCGCCTCCTGCCTATATAGTATCATATATAGTACTATAGGTCAAGGAATAAAAAAAGTTATAGATTTTGCGCCGTTGGGCAAACTACCCTCAAGATTTGATTGGACCAAGGAGGGGTTTGCATGGAACGGCGGCGTTTGATCTGGCGGGGGG
>CAVCXN010000018.1:1234-2433 GCA_963606215.1 uncultured Mycoplasmatota bacterium
ATCTGGCGGTGGGTATTTTGCTTGCTCTCGCTGAGCTTAGCGGTGGGGCTGGCGGTGCCGGCGTTGGCGTTGTTTCGGTGGGACGACGGGGTGAAGGATGACCCCTTGCTGCCTACGGCGGAGAATTTTTCGCTGGTGACGGAGCGGGATGTGGCCATCAGCGCGGAGTTTTCCGGGGTGGACCCGGAGGGGGATGCGTTGGAATTCCGCATCACGAAGCGTCCGGCGCGGGGGGCTGTGACCTTAGCTGAGGAGGGGAGCGCCCGCTTTACCTACACGCCCTATGAAAACAAGACCGGGCGGGACCGCTTTACCTATGTGGCGGTGGACCCGGAGGGTCATGTCTCTCATCCGGCGGTGGTATCGGTGAAGATCACGGGATAGAATTTCGGGAACAGCACAAAAAGAACTGGACTTTTGTGAGGGAATTTGGTAAACTTGACGTGTAAACGTCTTTGCCATTGGACGCGGCGGCCCCAAAGCATGGGTGCTGCGTTCCCGCCAAGAAAGTGAGCACACCATGGAGCAAGCAGTGATCTATTCCCCCGTAGGCCCCCTGACCTTGTTCGCGGAAGACGATTCCTTGACCGCCCTGGTCTATGGTGACTATGGAGGCTACGACGATATCCCCCTGTTCCGGGAGGCCAGACGCCAGCTGGACGAGTATTTTGAGGGCCAGCGGCAGGACTTCCATCTGCCTTTGCGCCCGGAGGGGACGGAGTTTCAGAAAAAAGTTTGGCAGGTGTTATGCCACATCCCCTACGGTCAGCTGATCTCTTACCGGGAGCTGGCCGCCCGGGTGGGGTCCCCCAGGGCGTTCCAGGCCGTGGGCCAGGCCAACGGGCACAATCCCCTGCCCATCCTCATCCCATGTCACCGGGTCATTGCCGCCGACGGAACGTTGGGCGGCTATTCCGGCGGCCTGGAACGCAAGCGCTTTTTGCTGCACCTGGAGGGAAACGACCTGCCCGCAGCCCCGGCCCCGAGACGGCGGGTCCTGCGGGGCGGGGTCCGGTGAGTGTCCTTCGAGGAACAGCATGGACAGAACAAAAAATCTCCCCTACAGCCTCAGCTGTAGGGGAGATTTTGTCCATTCACAGCAAAAAGTGTGCGGGGAGATCAGGCCAGAGCAGCGGTGATGATGGCCATCTTGTAGACCTCGTCGGCGTCGCAGCCGCGGGACAGGTCGTTGATGGGGG
>CAVCXN010000019.1:0-4169 GCA_963606215.1 uncultured Mycoplasmatota bacterium
GTATACTTAGTGACGATTCAGTGTGTGCTGAACCAGCACGCCGGTGTGATGGAATTGGTAGACGTAGTGGACTCAAAATCCACCGGTGGCAACACCGTACCGGTTCGAGTCCGGTCACCGGCACCAAACAGAAAAAGCTCCGAACTCTTGCTTGGGTTCGGAGCTTTTTCTCTTCCTGTCATTCAGAGCTTTTTGACGAACAGGGCGCGGATGGCGTTGAGAACGGCCAGGATCATCACGCCCACGTCGGCGAAGATGGCCAGCCACATGTTGGCGATACCCAGGGCGCCCAGGACCAGGCAGATGCCTTTGATGGCCAGGACGAAGACGATGTTCTGGTAGACGATGCCCAGGCACTTGCGGGAAATTTTGATGGCCTTGGCGATTTTGAGAGGGTCGTCGTCCATGAGGACCACGTCGGCGGCTTCAATGGCGGCATCAGACCCCATGGCACCCATGGCGATGCCGATGTCGGCCCGGGAGAGGACGGGGGCATCGTTGATGCCGTCGCCCACGAAGGCCAGCTTTTTCTTGGTGGGCTTCTCGTTCAGGAGCTGCTCGACCTTGCTGACCTTGTCTGCGGGGAGGAGCTGGCTGTAGACCTGGTCGATGCCCAGTTCATTTGCCACCTGCTGGGCGACCGCATCGGCATCGCCGGTGAGCATGACGGTCTTTTCTACGCCGATCTTTTTCAGGGCGGCGATGGCTTCCTTGGAGGTGGGCTTCACGACATCGGAGATGAGGATATGACCGGCGTACTGGCCGTCCAGGGCAACGTGAATGATGGTGCCCACTTGGTGGCAGGGGACGGCCTGGATGCCCAGTCTGGCCATGAGCTTGTCGTTGCCGGCGGCGACGGCGTGGCCGTCTACCTCGGCGGTGACGCCGTGACCGGAAATTTCCTGGATGTTGTGGACGCGGCCGCGGTCCGGCTCGGCACCGTAGGCTTTTTGCAGGCTCTTGCTGATGGGGTGGGAGGAGGCGCTTTCAGCCAGGGCTGCGTACTCGATGAGCTTGGCTTCGTCGATGGCGTTGTGGTGGATGCCCACGACCTCAAAGACACCCTGGGTCAGGGTGCCGGTCTTGTCAAAGACCACATAATCGGTCTGGGAGAGCGTCTCCAAATAGTTGGAGCCTTTGACCAGCACACCGGCGTTGCTGGCCCCGCCGATGCCGGCGAAGAAGCTGAGGGGGATGCTGATGACCAGGGCGCAGGGGCAGCTGATGACCAGGAAGGTCAGGGCACGGTAGATCCAGTCACCCCAGGCGGGGGACAGACCCAGGGCCAGCATCCGCACCAGCGGGGGCAGGATAGCCAGGGCCAGAGCGCCGTAGCAGACGGCGGGGGTGTAGATGCGGGCGAACTTGGCGATGAAGTCCTCCGAGCGGGACTTGCGGGAGGAGGCGTTCTCCACCAGGTCCAGAATTTTAGAGACGGTGGACTCGCCGAACTCCTTCGTGGTGCGGATTTTTAAGAGTCCGGTCATGTTGACACAGCCGCTGATGATCTCGTCGCCAGGGATGGCGTCGCGAGGGAGACTCTCGCCGGTGAGGGCGGCAGTGTTCAGGGTGGAGATGCCTTCGACCACCACGCCGTCGATGGGGACCTTTTCGCCGGGCTGGACGACGATGACAGTGCCGATCTCGACCTCGTCAGGATCGACCTGGACGAGCTTGCCGTCCTCTAAGATGTTGGCGTAGTCGGGGCGGATGTCCATGAGCTCACTGATGTTCCGGCGGCTCTTGCCCACGGCGTAGCTCTGGAACCACTCGCCGACCTGGTAGAAGAGCATAACGGCCACGGCCTCGGTGTAGTCGCCGTTTTCCACCAGGCCGATGGCGATGGCACCGACGGTGGCGACGGCCATTAAGAAGCACTCGTCGAAGACCTGGCGGTTCTTGATGCCCAGACCGGCCTTGCGGAGAATGTCATAGCCGATGATGACATAGGGGATCATGTAGGCGATAAAGCGCACCGCCCCGGTGAAGGGGAGGAAGTGCAGGGCGATGAGCAGGGCGGCGGAGATGAGGATGCGGATGAGCATCTTCTTTTGCTTTTTATTCACGTTTATTCACTCCAATCCTATATTTTTTGCTGATTTTATCGTTAGCGTTGCCCTCCTGCCAAAGGGGACAGGAGGGCGGGCAAGAAGAGAGGATTTTGGGAAAAAAGAGGAGGTCGATCACAGGAAAATTTCGCAGTCGTCCTCGACCTTTTTGCAGTTTTCACGCACGACCTGCATGACCTGCTTGGGGTCCTGGCCCTCCTCGAACTCGACGTTCATTTTCAGGGTCATGAAGTTGACTACGGCGTTCTTGACGCCCTCGGTCTTGTTGGCGGCGTCTTCCATCTTGTTGGCGCAGTTGGCGCAATCGACATCGATCTTATAAGTCTTTTTCATGGGGAGGCTCTCCTTTCAAGTTTGCTCATCGGTTTTTATTTTGAATCACGCTTGAGCATTTGTTCAACTGTTATGCTCACATGATAGCACCCTTTTCCCAAATGTCAACGGCTTTTCGGCGGGTCCTTCCGATTGGATGCAACGAATTTCCAAATGGAGCAAAAGGGGGCAAATGGCCTTGTTTCCGGACTGGGGTCTGTGGTAAAATAGCGGCAGGTAACGACGAGAGAAGGAGGGGACGCCCCATGAAAACAGATTGGGCCGAGCGCATTGCGGAGAAGCTGGCGGAGGTCCCGGAGGGATATGTGCGGGAGATTACCCTCAGCCCGACCGCCCCGGAGACGACGCAGCACCACCGCCTCTTTTTCCAGCGCGGGGGAAAGGGGGAGCTGGAACGGGCTGAGCTATTTCCTGGCCTGACCCTGACCCGGATGTGCATCCAGAGCGAGGACTTCCCTCACCACCACGCCGCCCGGGAGGGGGGCTTGGAGCTGACCCACTGCCGCATGGGACGGGTGGGCTGGTCGATGAAAGAGGGGGCGACTCTCTATCTGGGGCCGGGGGACCTGGCGTTGCACACGATGGATCAATGCGCCCATTCTGTGCTGGGGTTTCCGCTGGGGTACTATGAGGGGTTTTCCCTGACGCTGGATCCGGAGAGATTGGCGGCACAGCTACCGCCGGTGTTGGCGCAGGCGGGGGTGGACTCCTTGGCATTGCGGGAGCGGTTTTGTCCCAAGGGACATCCGGCGGTGCTGACGGCCCGGCCGGAGCTGGAGCCGATCTTTCAGCCGTTGTATGACCTGCCGCGGGAACTGCGTCTGCCCTATTATACGCTGAAAGCCCAGGAGCTTTTGCTGGCCCTGAGCCGGATGGAGCCACCGGAGGAGAAACAGCCGACGCAGTATCTCTCCCAGCAGGTGGAGCTGATCCGGGCCATCCATGACCAGCTGATGGACCGGCCGGACCAGCGGGTGACGATAGAAACGCTGGCGAAAGAGTACCACATGAATACCTCTACGTTGAAGACGGTCTTCAAGGCTGTGTACGGCCAGCCGATCGCGGCCCACATGAAGCACCACCGGATGCAGGAGGCCGCCCGTTTATTGCGGGAGACGGACCGGAGCGTGGGAGACATTGCCCAGCAGGTGGGGTATGAGAACCAGAGCAAGTTTTCCAAGGTCTTCCGGGAGACGTTTCAAATTTTGCCGACAGAGTACCGCCGCCAACAGCGGGGATAAACACGCAAAAATAACACCAGGGGAACGAGCGGAAAAACTCGTTCCCCTGGTGTTTTGTTGGGGCTTAGTGCAGATAGTGGCTCGGATCGATGGTCACGCCGTACTCCCGCAGAGCAAAATGCAGGTGGCTGGGGGAGGCGCTCTCCGCGATGGCGGAGGTGCCGACGGTGCCTAAGACCGTTCCGGCGTCTACCTCGCTCCCGGCCTGGACGTTCAGGGAGGGAGAGAGGTTGGCGTAGACGCTTTCCATGCCCTTGCCGTGGTCGATGGTGACGGTGGTGCCCATGAGGTCATCGGTGCTCACATCGCTGACGGTGCCCTTGGCGCAGGCGGCTACGGGGGTACCCAGCTCGGCGGCGATATCGATGCCGTCGTGGGTGCGCCAGTCGCCCATGGTGTCGTCGTAGGCGAAGACCTCGAGACTGAAGTCCCGGTCTACCTCGCCCTCGACGGGCCAGACGTAGCCGGTGGCGGCGGCGGGACCGGGGGTGACGCTTTCCTGCTGGGGCGACACTGCCGCCGGCGT
>CAVCXN010000020.1:0-1629 GCA_963606215.1 uncultured Mycoplasmatota bacterium
GGTTTCTACTGTAGTAAACAATTCTGGTACAAATATGAAAAATGCGGTCATCGCCCTTGCTGCTTGGGATTCTCATGGCTTCCCAGTAAAAATCAACGGTCGATTCCAGCCTGACGCGGCGGAATATGTGCTGCAAGGAGAGCATCAGGATATTAATCTGGCCAACGGTGAAACCTCTCGATCTACCTATGAATTAAGAGAAGATACCACTAATATTGCCACGTTCAAGGCTATCGTTGTCAGCTACGATGACTTTGAGGGCAATACCTGGACCAATCCATATTACACGCATTGGACTGCGTTGTATGACGACAAAGTCTTACCTGAGCAATAATACATAGACATTCTAAAAACTATGCTTACGAAAAAGGAGTGGGAGGCAGCCCGCTCCTTTTTCTTTCTGCCGCTCAGTCGCTCTCTCAAGCATCCCAAAGCCTCCCGTCACTTTCCCAAAAAAGAAGGGATTCCTGCATTTTCACTTGAGATGGATTTTGTCGGTACAAGCTAAAATCACCAGAAACTCCCCCCTTTTTTTAAGGAAACCGCTTAATTTTCACCTTTTGACGGGAAGATATTGAATTTTTCATGTGCTTGCAGTAAAATGCAAGCTGTATTATAACGACAGTTTGTCAGGAGCGAGGCGAAGGATATCATGCTGAATATCGTTCTGGTGGAACCAGAGATCCCGATGAACACCGGGAACATTGCCCGAACCTGTGCCGCCACCGGCAGCCGGCTGCACCTGGTGCGCCCTTTGGGGTTCGACATCAGTGACCGGGCCGTGAAGCGGGCGGGGCTGGATTATTGGCATCTGGTCGATCTCAGGGTCTATGACAATTTGGACGAGCTGTTTCAGCGCAACGACATCCAGGACCTCTGGCTGGCGACCACGAAAGCACCGCAGGCGTATTCCCAGGCGAAATTCCGGGACGGCTGCTGGCTTTTCTTCGGCAAGGAGACGGCCGGTCTGCCGGAATGGTTCCGGGAAACGCACCGGGAGCGCTGCCTGCGCCTCCCCATGCGGCCTGAGGCCCGCAGCCTGAACCTGGCAAACTCCGTTGCAGTTTTTACCTATGAGGCCCTTCGTCAGCTGGACTTTTTACAGCTGCAAGGGGAAGGAGAAATGGGGCAGACACCGCCCACACTCTTGCAGAACGGGAATTGACCGAGAAAGCGTAAACCGGCCGTTCCCCGTCCGGGCGCACCGTCTGTCGGACCGAGCACGAGCAGATATACATAAACTATGAAAAGAAGGGGCATGATTCCGATGAATTATGATAAGAAGACCATCCGCGACATTGATGTGTCCGGAAAAAAAATCCTCCTACGCTGTGACTTCAACGTTCCTCATGATAAGGCCACGGGTGTGATCCACGATGACACCCGTATCGTCTCCACCCTGCCCACCATCCGTTACCTGCTGGACCACAACGCCGCTGTGATCCTGCTGTCCCACATGGGCCGGCCCCACGGCGAGTGGAAGAAGGAGCTCTCTCTCTTCTCCGCCCGGGATCATCTGGAAGAGCTGTTGGAAATGCCCGTGCCCCTGACCGAGGACGTGCTCGGCCCCGACACCAAAGCCAAATGTGCTGCCGTGAAGCCCGGCGAGGTGGTCCTGGTGGAGAACCT
>CAVCXN010000020.1:1639-4249 GCA_963606215.1 uncultured Mycoplasmatota bacterium
GGAGAAGAACGACCCGGAGTTCTCCAAGGAGCTGGCTTCCCTGGCGGATATCTTCGTCTTCGACGCCTTCGGCGCCGCCCACCGTGCCCACGCTTCTACGGAAGGCGTGTCCCACTACCTGCCCTCCGTCGCCGGTCTGCTGGTGGAGAAAGAGCTGGAATTCATGGGTAAGGCTCTGGATAACCCCAAGCGTCCTCTGGTCGCCATTCTGGGCGGTTCCAAAGTCTCGGACAAGATCGGCGTCATCAACAACCTGCTGCAAAAGGCCGACACAATCCTGATCGGCGGCGGCATGGCCTATACCTTCCAGGCCGCTCTGGGCCGGAACATCGGCACTTCTCTGCTGGACACCGACCATGTGGGCTACGCCAAGGACATGATCGCCAAGGCCCAGGAGATGGGCGTGAAGCTCCTGCTGCCCCAGGACAACCTGGCTTCCAAAGAGTTCTCCGCTGACGCTGAGCCGATCCTGGTGGACGCCACAGCCTTCCCCAGCGACCTCATGGGCATGGACATCGGCCCCAAGACCATTGAGGACTTCACCGGTGCCATCGCCGGGGCGGGCACTGTCATCTGGAACGGTCCCATGGGCGTGTTCGAGTTCCCCGCCTTCGCCAACGGCACCAACGCGGTGGCCAGGGCCATGGCCGACCAGAAGGACGCCGTAACCATCGTGGGCGGCGGCGACTCCTCCTCTGCCGTGGAGAAGAGCGGCTTTGCCGACAAGCTCTCCCACATCTCCACCGGCGGCGGCGCTTCGCTGGAATTCCTGGAGGGTCTGGTCCTGCCCGGCATCGCTTGCCTGGCTGACAAAGACTGACGGACCGGAAAGGGGAGCCTATGAACAGAAAGTATCGCAAGACCATCATCGCCGGCAACTGGAAAATGCACAAAACCGCTACCGAGGCCAGGGCCTTTGCCGAGCGCCTGAAGGGTGCCCTGCCCCGGGCCAAGCGGTGCAGCATCGTCCTGTGCGTCCCCTATGTGGACATTCCCGCTGCCGTGAAGCTCCTGAAAGACAGCCGGGTGGCCGTGGGCGCGCAAAACCTCCACTGGGAGAGCAGCGGACCCTTCACCGGTGAGATCTCCGCCGGAATGCTGGCAGACCTGGACGTGAAATACGTCATCATCGGCCACAGCGAACGCCGCGCCCTCTTCGGCGAGACAGACCACATCATCAATCAAAAAGTCCACGCCGCCCTGAGCGCCGGTCTCCGCCCCATTCTCTGCGTAGGTGAGGACCAGGACCAGCGGGAGCTGGGCGTAACCATGGAGTTCATCTCCTACCAGCTCAAGGCGGCCCTGGCCGGGGTGACACCCGAGGATATGCGCCGGGTCGTCATCGCCTACGAGCCCATCTGGGCCATCGGCACCGGCAATACCGCCACCCCCGAGCAGGCCGGGGAGGTCTGCGGTGCCATCCGCAGCATCCTGCGCAAGCTCTACGGGGCACGCATCGCCCGCTCCACCACCATCCAGTACGGCGGCTCCATGAACGAGACGAACGCCGAAGCACTGCTGGCCCAGGAGGATGTGGACGGCGGTCTGATCGGCACCGCTTCGCTGGACCCCGACAAATTCTTGCAGATCATCCACACTGCCAACCAAGATTAACCAAAACCAAGCAAAACAACATTGCATTTACAGTATTTATCCCACGCGGAGCCGCAGGCTCCGGGAACCGAGGAAACAGGCTTATGAAAACTCCAACGACACTCATCATCATGGACGGCTTCGCCCTGGGAGAGGACATCCCCGGCAACGCAGTCCAGGCTGCCAACACCCCTCAGCTGGACTATCTCTTCTCCCAGTATCCCTTCTGCCAGCTGGAGGCTTCCGGCCTGGACGTGGGCCTGCCCGAGGGACAGATGGGAAACAGCGAGGTAGGCCACACCAACATCGGCGCAGGCCGCGTGGTCTTCCAGGACCTGCCCCGCATCAGCCGGGCCATTGAGGACGGCAGCTTCTTTGAAAACCCCGCGTATCTGGCCGCCATCCGCGCCTGCAAAGAAAGCGGCGGTGCCCTGCATCTGATGGGCCTGCTGTCCGACGGCGGAGTACACAGCCACATTGACCACTTGTTCGCCCTGTTAGAGCTGGCCAAACGCCAGGAGGTCCCCCACGTCTACGTCCATGCGTTCTTAGATGGCCGGGATGTCTCCCCCACCTCCGGCCTGGGCTTCGTCCGGCAGCTCCAGGACAAGATGCGGGAGCTGGGGGTCGGCCAGATCGCCGACATTTCCGGCCGCTACTACGCCATGGACCGCGACAGCCGTTGGGAGCGCGTGCAGCGCGCCTACGATGCCCTGGCCAACGGCAATGCTCCCTTTGCCGAGGACCCCTGCCAGGCCGTCCAAGCCTCTTATGACGCCGGGGTCACCGATGAATTCTTCGAGCCGGTGGTCTGCGCCAAGGGCGGGCGCATTGAAGAGGGCGACAGCGTCATCTTCTGTAACTTCCGCCCCGACCGCGCCAGAGAGATGACCCGCGCCTTAGTGGACCCCAACTTTGGGGAGATCAAGCGCAAGCGCGGCTTCCTGCCCGTCCACTACGTCTGCACCACGGAGTATGACGCCTCCATGCCCAATGTCTCCGTGGCCTTCCCCCACG
>CAVCXN010000020.1:4259-13094 GCA_963606215.1 uncultured Mycoplasmatota bacterium
AGAAGCTGGAGAATATCTTTGGCGAGTACCTCAGTAAGCTGGGCATGACCCAGCTGCGCATTGCCGAGACGGAAAAATACGCCCACGTGACCTTCTTCTTCAACGGCGGCCAGGAGTCCGTCTTCCCCGGGGAGGACCGGTGCCTCATCCCCTCCCCCAAGGTCGCAACCTATGACTTGAAACCTGAAATGAGCGCCCCGGCCATCACGGAAGAGGCCATTCGCCGCATCGAGAGCGGCAAGTACGATGTCATCATCCTGAACTTTGCCAACTGCGACATGGTGGGCCACACCGGTGTCTTCGACGCGGCCGTGGCCGCCGTGGAGACCGTGGACACCTGCGTGGCCCAGGTCGTGAAGGCCACGACGGACCTGGGCGGCGTGGCCCTCATCACCGCCGACCACGGCAACGCCGAGCAAATGCTGGATGAGAACGGCCAGCCCTTCACCGCCCACACGACGAATCCCGTCCCCTTCTGCATCGTCGGGGCTGCGGTGCGTCTGCGGGATGGCCGCCTGGCCGACATCGCCCCCACCATGCTGGACCTGATGGGTCTGAACCAGCCACAGGAGATGGATGGCAAGACCCTCATCCTCAATACCTAATTCCATACGAAAACACACCATCCGACATCATCTATTATCATCAATCAAAAGGAGTGTATCGTCATGAAGCAGATGATCGAGATCGTAGACGTTCTGGGCCGGGAGATCCTGGACTCCCGCGGCAACCCCACCGTGGAGGTAGAGGTCTATTTGGACGACGGCACCATGGGCCGGGCCGCTGTGCCCTCCGGTGCGTCCACCGGCGTGTATGAAGCCTGTGAGCTGCGGGACGGCGACAAGGGCCGCTACCTGGGCAAGGGCGTGCAGCAGGCCGTGGAGCACGTCAACGAAGACATCGCCGAGGCCCTCATCGGCCTGAACGTCCTGGACCAGACCTACATCGACAAGCTGCTCATCGAGCTGGACGGTACCCCCAACAAGAGCCGTCTGGGGGCCAATGCCATCCTGGGCGCTTCCCTGGCCTGCGCCAAGGCTGCCGCCGAGAGTCTGGGGCTGCCCCTGTACAGCTATCTGGGCGGCGTGAACGCCAAGACCCTGCCCGTGCCCATGATGAACATCCTCAACGGCGGCGCCCACGCCACCAACAACGTGGATATCCAGGAGTTCATGGTCATGCCCGTCGGCGCCAAGAGCTGGAAGGAAGCCCTGCGGATGTGCGCTGAGGTCTTCCACACCCTGAAAACAGTCCTGAAGGAAAACGGCACCCCCGCCGCCGGCGTGGGCGACGAGGGCGGCTACGCCCCCAACCTGAAGAAGGACGAGGACGCCCTGAAAGCCATTGTCGCCGCCATCGAAGCCGCCGGGTACAAGCCCTATGACGACTTCATGATCGCCATTGACGCCGCCACCTCCGAGTGGTACAACGAGGAGACCGGCTGCTACGACCTGCCCAAGGCCAAGAAGACCATGACCCGCCAGCAGTTGGTGAACATGTGGAAGAAGTTCGCCGAGAACTACCCCATCATCTCCCTGGAGGACGGCATGGGCGAGAACGACTGGGAGGGCTGGGCCCTGCTCACCAAGGCCCTGGGCAGCAAGGTTCAGCTGGTGGGCGACGACCTCTTCGTCACCAACACCGAGCGCCTCAAGACCGGCATCGAGAAGCACGTGGCCAACGCCATCCTCATCAAGGTCAACCAGATCGGCACCCTGACCGAGACGCTGGACGCCATCCAGATGGCCAACCGCGCCGGTTACACCGCCGTCGTCTCCCACCGCTCCGGCGAGACCGAGGACACCACCATTGCAGACCTGGCCGTGGCCCTGAACGCCGGTCAGATCAAGACCGGCGCCCCCAGCCGCACCGACCGCGTGGCCAAGTACAACCAGCTGCTCCGCATTGAGGAAGAGCTGGACGAGGCTGCCCAGTATCCGGGCCGGAACGCCTTCTTCAACCTCCGATAATACCCTTCAAAGGGGGTCACTTGATTGAATTGCAAATCAGGAGCCATCCGGCTCCTCTCTTGGGTGCTGGCCCTGCTCCTGCTGCTGGGGCTGCTGCCCCCGCCCCTGGCCAGCGCCGCCGGGACCGCTACTTACAACGGCAAGAGCTACAGCACCGACTACACCACCTGGCGGCAGGGGGACAGCGCTTGGGGATCTACGGCGCTGGGAGATGTCCATACCATGTCCGGGTCCGGCTGTCTCGTCTCCTCCATTGCCATCCTCATGTGCTACTCCGGGGCCTATAGTCCCGCGTCTTTGAACCCCGGTTCCCTGCGGGATTGGCTGGACGCCCAGGGCTACATCAGCCACAGCAGCGACCGGAATGCAGATGCCCTGCTCTCCTTCGGTCAGATTACGTCCCAATCTTCTCCCCGCTTTTACTTTGTCAGTCAGACCCGGTTTGAGACGACCACCCCGCTGTCGGAGGTCATCTCGAAGATCAATACCTTTCAGTCACAGGGCTACTATCTCATCGGCCGGGTCAAAAACAGCGGCCACTTTGTTGCCATTGCCAAGACCGTCACCGGGGATGCCCAGATCTATGACCCCGGTGCAGCGTCCAAGCGCCTGCTGTCGGAGTACGATGGGACCATTGGCGGCCTGATCTGCTTCAAAGCCAACACCGCCGCCAAGGACACCATCCTATCCGAGCTGGCCGCCCCGAACGCACCCGTGGTCAACAAGCTCTCTGCCACCTACGGCGACGGGGACCGCATCGCCGTCTCCTGGGCTGCCGCGACCATGGCGACGCACTACAACATCTATGTGGACCAGAAGCAGAGCGACGGCTCCTGGAAGTCCAATTATAAAACGTACTTCTACGCCGCCTCGCCCTATGCCATGGACACCCTGCCCACCGGGACCTACCGGGTGCGGGTCCAGTCCGCCAACGCCCACAACTGGACCTACGCCAACTCCGACTGGCAGACTTTCACCGTCAAGGCCAACTCCCTGACCATTACCTACAACGCCAACGGCGGCAGCGTCTCCCCCGGCACGAAATTCGTCACCAGGGGGACGACCTATGACCTGCCCACCCCCGTCCGCTCGGGCGCGGCCTTCCTGGGCTGGTACACCGCCGTGGGCAAGGAGCTTGTCACCAACGGCACGAAGCTCAAGAGTACCTACGGCCACACGCTGGTGGCGCAGTGGGACACAACGGGCCGGAGCCTGACCAAGACAAAGACCTACAGCAACAATTTCAGCGATGTATCCAGCAAGTCCTGGTACTACAGCGCCGTCGTCTCGGCCTACCGTTACGGACTCATGGACGGCGTGGAGACGAAGAAGTTCAAGCCCACCGACCAGATCACCAACGCCCAGGCCATCACCCTGGCCGCCCGGCTGCGGAAGCTCTATGTCTCGGGCAACGCCAGCTTCTCCACGACGAATCCCTGGTACAAGGCGTACAGCGACTACGCCATCAGCCAGAAGATCATCACCGCCGCCCCCTCCAACATGAACGCGACCCTGACCCGGCAGGAGTTTGCCGCGATCCTGGCCAAGGCCCTGCCGGACTCCGCCCTGCCTGCGGTGAACTCCGTGGAGGACGGGGCCATCCCCGACGTGTACCGCTCGGACACGGGCATCTATAAGCTCTACCGGGCCGGTATCTTGGCGGGCAGCGACAGCAAGGGCACCTTCCGTCCCAACGCCGCCATCACCCGCGCCGAAGTCGCCACCGTTCTCGTCCGCATGGCGGACCCGAACACCCGGCAGCTCTTCACGCTGAAATAAACTCTCAGAACAGCAAACGACCCTGCACCACCGCGAAGATGCTCGCAACGGTGCAGGGTCGTTTTTTTGTGTTTGGTGTTAAACATCCTGGCAGCTGTCGCCCAGGTCGAAGGTCACATCCAGATGATAGGGCTTGCCCTCCAAAGTATCCAAGGCTTCCTCAACTGCCGTCCGGATACTCTCTTCCTGGCCCCAGAGGTTGGGGGGCAGAACGATGTCGAAGCTCAGGTCCGACCGGTCCTCCTGGTGCCGAAGGCGGAAATCGTGGATGCTGATGCGCGGGTCCCGCACTTTCAGGAGGGTACTCACCAGCTGTTGGAGCCGGTTCAGCTCCGCGTCGTCGGTGATGAGCGGGTCATAGTGGATGACCAGGTGAATGCCCAATTCTTTCAGGCACCCCCGCTCCATGTCGTCGATGAGTTCATGGCAGGCCATGGGGTCCTCCCGGCTGTCCAGCTCCACGTGCAGGCTGGCATAGCGGCGGCTGGGTCCGTAGTCGTGGACCATCAGATCGTGACAGCCCAGGACCAGGGGAAAGCTCCTGATGTACGCCGTGACCTGGCGGGCCAGCTCCTTCGTGGCTCCCTCGCCCAGCAGGGGCGAGAGCGTCTCCTTGGCCAGCTTTGCCCCGCTGAAGAGGATGAAGGCCGCGACTAAAATACCCATGATGCCGTCGATCTGCCACCCGCTGAGCTTCTCGACCAGGACGGCGGCCAGCACTGCGGCGGTGGTCAAAACGTCGTTGCGGCTGTCCTCGGATGCCGCCAGAAGCGTGGTGGAGCTGATTTTCTCCCCCTGCTTCTTGTAAAAAAACATCATCCAGGCTTTCACCAGGATAGAACCCACCAGCACCGCCAGCATCAGCCAGGAAAAGGCAATGGGGGCCGGGTTCAAGATTTTGTGCAGGGAGCTTTTCGCCAGCTCCACGCCGATGACTAAGATCATCACCGCCACCGTCAGCGCCGCCAGGTACTCATACCGGGCATGCCCGTAGGGATGCTCCGGGTCCGCCGGACGCTCCCCCAGCTTGAAGCCCAGGAGCGTCACGAGCGAGCTGGCCCCGTCCGATAAATTATTCAGGCCGTCCGCAAAAATGGCCATGGACGCCGCCAGCGTCCCCACCGCCAGCTTGCCCCCGGCCAGCAGGAAGTTGCACAGCAGGCCAATGAGTCCCGCCCGTTTGCCCATGGCTGCTCGTTGTTTCGATTCGTCTGTCTCTTGCCGCATGGTTTCTGCCTCCTTTCCTGCAAAAGGGCCGAAAAAGGCACCCGCAGGACGTGTCGTCAAACAATCGCTACTGTCCCGCGGCTGCCTTTGTTTCCTGTTCCGCTGCCTGTCGGCCCGGTACCGCGGGCCGATCGGCCGGGTACCTGCTCAGTTTTGTCCAGTATAGGACACCACCCCCAGGTTGGTCAAGCGCAACCTTTCCCGCTCTGTTACACCAGCAATCGCATGACCCCCAGGAGGCCCTCGATCTCCCGGCTGGTGTTGAAGGCGGAGACGCTCACGCGGACCGTCCCGGTCTGCTCCGTTCCGCCGGTGGCGTGGGCCAAGGGTGCGCAGTGCAGGCCCGCACGGACGGCGATCCCCCGCTGGCTCAGGGCTTCCGCCACCCAGCCCGGGTCCCGGTGGGGCAGACGGAAGGACAGCACGCCCACCTGTGCCCCCGCTTGAGGTGCCGCGTAACATTCCACCCCTGGCAGCTTGGAAAGCCCCTCTGACGCCTGTCGGATGAGGGCCGTCTCGTGGCGGCGAATGGGGTCCAGCCCTCTCTTGTGAAGAAACTGCAAGCCCGCCAGCAGGCCCGCCGCGCCGGGGACATTGTGCGTCCCGGCCTCCAAACGGTCCGGCAGAAAGGGCGGCATCTCCGCCTGCCGGGACAAGCTGCCCGTGCCCCCGGCCAGGAGCGGCTCTCCGCTCTCCCGGCACAGAAGCAGGCCCGTGCCCTGGGGACCATACAGCCCCTTGTGCCCCGGCATGGCGATAAATTCCGCTCCCCACCCATCCATGGGGACAGGTAAAACACCGGCGGATTGGGCAGCATCTACCAGAAACGGCACCCCATTCCGTCGGCACAGGGCGGCGGCCTGCTCCATGGGCAGGGCGTAGCCGAAGACGTTGGAGACGTGGGTGAAAATGGCCGCGTCCACCTCCCCCGTCAGCTGGCGTTCCAGGTCCTCCAAAAAGAGGTCCGGTCGGAACAAGGGGGCCTTGACCAGCTTCACCCGCACCCCAGGAATCATTGCAAGGGGGCGGGTCACGGCGTTGTGTTCATAGCCGGATAAGACGACCGTCTGCCCCGGCCTCACCAGAGAGCGCACGGCGATATTCAAGCCATGGGTGGCGTTGAAGGTCAGGACGACCCGCTCCGGCTGGTCCACCCGGAAGAGATTGGCGGCGGCCTCCCGACAGGCCAGGAGAGTCTGCGAGGCCCGTGCCGCCGGACCATAGCTCCCCCGGCCGGGGCTGGTCATGCTCGCCAGCGCCCGGGCCACCGCCCGGGGGACGGACGGGGGCTTTTGCAGGGTGGTGGCGGCGCTATCAAGATAAATCACGGCGTCACCTCCTGGTAGCCATACCCCGCCGAATTGACATAGATGCCCAGGTAGGGCAGGCGCGCCCCGTGCAGGATCGTCAGGGCCCGGGCCAGGTTTCGTTGGGCGATTTTTACCGAATAACTGCACCCAGCCGGAGAAATCTCCTCCGGGGACCGGAGGACCCGCGTGGGGATCCCGCCCCGCTCCAAGGCGTTGGATACCCGCTGGGCGTAGGTCAGGGACCGGCACATAATGAGATAAACCATCATAAAAAGCTCCTCCCGCACCAGTGTATGCGCGGGAGGAGCGATGTGTTGCTTGTTTCAATGGGTCCTGGTCAGGCATCCATGGCTTCCAGCAGCACAACAGCATGGGCGGCGATGCCCTGCTCGGTGCCGGTGAAGCCCAAACCCTCTTCCGTCGTGGCCTTCACGTTGATGGCCGTCACGGGCACACCCATGACGCGGGCGTAGTTCTGGACCATCTGGGGGATGTAGTCTTTCAGCTTGGGCTTTTGGGCTAAGATCGTCACGTCGGCGTTCTCCACCCGCCAGCCCTCCCGGGCCAGCAGCGCCATGACGTGCCCCAACAAACCCAGGCTGTTGGCCCCGGCGTAGGCGGGGTCCGTGTCCGGGAAATGTCTGCCGATGTCCCCCAGGGCGGCGGCCCCCAAGAGGGCGTCCATGAGGGCGTGGGTGACAACGTCAGCGTCCGAATGTCCCAGCAGGCCGAAGGCGTGGGGGATGTCTACCCCGCCTAAAATCAGCTTCCGGCCTGTCACCAGCCGGTGTACGTCGTATCCATGTCCGATGCGCATTGGGTCTTTCACTCCATTCTTTCCGCTAAGATCGCCTGGCCCCACGTCAAATCTCGTGGGGTGGTGATTTTTAGGTTATCCTCGCTGCCCTGGGTGAGATACACCGGGAAGCCGATGCGCTCCACAGCGGAGCAGTCGTCGGTCAGCGCCGCCCCCTCTTCCAGGGCGTGGGCAAGCGCGCCTTGGATGAGTCCGATCTCAAAGACCTGCGGGGTCTGAACGGCGAAGAGGGCCGACCGGTCCGGCGTAGCCTGCACGATGCCCTCCTTGGCGACCTTGATCGTGTCCTTCACCGGGATGGCCGGGGCCGCGGCCCCCCGCTTGCGCCCGGCGGCGATCGTCTCTTCCAGGACTTCCGGCGGCAGGAAGGGCCGTGCGCCGTCGTGGATGGCGACCAGGTCCGCCTTGGGGTCGGCGGCGTGCAGGCCCTCCAGCACGGACTCGGCGCGGCTGGCCCCGCCCTTGACGATGCGGGCGACCTTGGTCATCCCCTCCCGGCGGCAGAGGTCGCCGATGGGGAGCATGAGGTTCTCTCTCGTGACGATGACGATCTCATCGACAGAAGGTGAATTTTGAAACGGGATCAATGTGTACAGGAGTAGCGGATAATTTCCCAGGGGGCACAGTATTTTGTCGATGCCCTGCATCCGGGAGGCCGTCCCAGCGGCAACGATGACAGCCGTACAAAAGGGATGCGCTGCTTCCTGCTTGTTTCTGTGTAAAAATTTTTTCAGAAGGTCCATAGGGGCACTCTCCTTCCTTGGGTACTGGCTCCAGTATAGCCCGGGAAGCGGACGTTTGCAAGGGGTCCTATGGCACGAAAAGCGGCGCCAGTGACCTGGCGCCGCTCATGGGGCATAATTTATGGTAAATTACGCTTCTCTCATCCGAGCAAAGCACTCGCTGCAGTACACGGGGCGGTCAGACTTCGGCTCGAAGGGAACCTTTGCCTCGCCGCCGCAGGAGGCGCACACTGCGGTGAAATACTCGCGGGGGCCGCGGGAAGCAGCCTTGCGTGCGTCACGGCAGGCTTTGCAGCGCTGGGGCTCATTCTGGAAGCCGCGCTCTGCGTAGAACTCCTGCTCACCGGCGGAGAATACGAACTCATTGCCGCACTCTTTGCATACTAAAGTCTTGTCTTCGTACATGCTGTAACCCTCTCTTTGACTTTGTCACCCAGCTTCCTTACTGGGTCAGATATATGCGATCAGCTTTCGCTGGGTTCGCCGTGGGATAGGTACTGTGCCACCTTGCGCCGAACGCGCTGCACAGCGTTGTCCACCGCCTTGGTGGACCGATGGACCTCTTCTGCGATCTCCCGGTAGGACAGGCCCTCTAAATAGAGGGTCAGGACGCGGGATTCCAGTTGGGTCAATCCCGTCCGGATCGCCTCTTCCAGCGCGCTGAGATCTTCCGCGTGGATGACAGCGTCCTCGGGGTTGCCCTGGGGGTACGCGGTGCCAAAGCCCTGGAGATCCTGGTGAGCCAAAACGAGGGAAGGATCAAGAGAAACGGATTCGTTGAGCGGGATGTGCTTTCCGCCCGCAGCGGCCCGGACCACCGAGATCAGACGGCGGCGGACACAGGTGGCGGCGAAGGTGCGGAACCGGGCACCCCGGCTGGGGTCATACTCCCGGATGGCCGTGATGAGGCCAATCATCCCCTCCTGGATGAGGTCTTCGCTGTCCCCCCCTGCCAAAAAGAAGGGGCGGGCGCACACGCGGACCAGGCG
>CAVCXN010000021.1:0-10014 GCA_963606215.1 uncultured Mycoplasmatota bacterium
GGTCCAGGCCGATGTCTACGGCCTTGGCCGCAGGGACAGCCATGAGCTCGGCGGACAAAAAGTCCTCTTCCACCATGCCGTACTTTTCGTTCAGAATGGCCATGACCGCCAGCTTCACCCGGTCGCTGCCCGCCTCCTTGTCGAAGGGGCGGCTGCCGACGAAGAGATTCAGCTGCTCGGCGGTGACGATGGCTCCCATGGTCTTCTTGGCCTGGTCCCCCGCCAGATGGGGCAGCAGGTCGCCCACGGTAAACTGCGGGTCGCCGGGGTCCTCGCCGATGCGCACAGGCACAGAAGTCCCGTCCTTCAGCACCACCAGGCCGTGGAGGGCCAGGGGGATGGTGGTCCACTGGTACTTCTTGATGCCCCCGTAGTAATGGGTCTTGCAGTAGGCCATCTCCTTGTCTTCATAGAGCGGATTCTGCTTCAGGTCCAGGCGGGGGGAGTCGATGTGGGCCGCGCCGATGACGGCGCCCTGCGCCAGGCTCTCCTGCCCGATCACGGCCAGCATAACAGATTTGCCGCGGTTATTATAGTAGACCTTGTCACCGGCCTGGAGCTTCTCGCCCCGGACCAGGGGCCGGAACCCGGCGGCTTCCGCCTGGGCGATGGTGTAGGTCACGCACTCCCGCTCGATCTTGCCTTCGTCCAGGAAGGTCTTGTAGCCTACACAGTAGTCCTGAATGGCCTGCTCTTCGCCGTCGGCCAGACGGTCGTAGCCGTTGGTGGGGCTGAAAAACAGGGCGTCCCGCTTCTGCTGGGCCGGGGTCTTTTTGTTTTCTTCCATGGTTTTGTTCACCTCTAGTATCTCTTCAAAGAGTGCCTTGGCCCGCGCGCCGGTCGTCTCAATCGTATCGGCCTCGGTGCTCTCAATGGTGTAGTCACAGTGGGCCTGGAACCAGGCGCTGGGCTTCTGGGCGGCCATGCGCAGGCGGGCGTAGTCCTCGGAAATGCCGTCCCGGGCCATAATGCGCTTGACCCGCAGTTCCTCCGGGGCGGTGACGGCCAGGGTGCAGTCGCAAAAATCGGCCAGCTGGCTCTCTAACAGGCCAATGGCGTCGATGCCCACCGCCGTGGCCCCGTTTGCCTTCGCCGCCTCGATGCGGCGCTTCGTCTCCCGGGCGATGTACTTGTGGGTAATCTGGTTCAGGTCAGCCAGCGCCTTCTCATCCTGAAAGACGACAGTCCCCAGCTTTTTCCGGTCCAGCTCGTTCCCGTCATACACAGGGCCGAAACGGGCGATCAGCTCCGCCCGCATTTCTTGGGAGGACCGGGTCAGGTCGTGGTAGACCGCGTCGGCGTCAATGAGCACGCCGCCCAGGGATTCCAGGGCCTGGAGGACCGTCGTCTTCCCCGCCCCGGTGGGGCCGGTGATGCCGATGACTCTCATGCCTGATGCTCCCGGATGAAGTCCAGAAGCTCCTGGGCCGGGATACCGCCCTCCCGCAGGATCACAGGCTCGTCGCCGGTCAGGTCCACGATGGTGGACTCCACACCCACGGCGCAGGTGCCGCCGTCCACGATGCCCTCAATGTGCCCGTCGAAATAGTCCAGGACCTCCTGCGCCGTCTTGGGGCTGGGCAGGTCGCTGGGGTTGGCGGAGGGGGCAGCCAGGGCTACGTTGGCCTCCTTCAAAATGCTCTGGGTCATGGGGTGGTCCGGGCAGCGAACGCCCAGGGTGTCGCCCTCGTCGTTGACCAGGGCGGAAACCACGCCCTTGTCCTCCAGAATCATCGTCAGCGGGCCGGGCCAATACTTCTCAGCCAGGGCGTAGGCCACGGAGGGGATGTTCTCACAGTAGCGCTCCACCATCTCCATGCCCGTGACCAGGATGGAAAAGGCTTTTTCCCGCTCCCGCTGCTTGACCTCAAAGAGGGTCCAGATAGCGGCGCTGTTCTCGGCGTCGGCGGCCAGACCATAGACCGTCTCCGTGGGGACGGCCACCAGGCCGCCCTTGCGCAGCATGGCCACAGCGTCGGAGAGCTGCTCCATGCTGTATCGATTCGTCTTACGCATCATTCTCACTCACTTTCTGTTGGCTGTGTTCTGCCAGGATCAGGCCCTCCACCAGTTCGTCTAAGTCGCCGTTTAAGACGGCGTCGAGCTTGTAGAGCGTCAGGCCGATGCGGTGGTCTGTCACCCGGCCCTGGGGAAAGTTATAGGTTCTGATTCGCTCGTTGCGCATCCCGGAGCCGACCTGACTGCGGCGCTGTCCGGCGATGGCTTCCTCCCGTTCCTCCTTGGCCCGCTGATACAGCCGGGCGCGGAGGATGGAGAGGGCGCGGTCCTTGTTCTTATACTGGCTCCGCTGGTCCTGGCACTCGACCACCGTGCCCGTGGGCAGGTGCGTGACCCGGATGGCGGATTCGGTCTTGTTGATGTGCTGGCCCCCGGCCCCGGACGCCCGGAAGGTATCGATGCGCAGGTCGTTGGGGTCTAAGGTGAAGTCCACCTCGTCCACCTGGGGCAGCACGGCCACGGTGCAGGTGGAGGTGTGGATGCGCCCGCCGGACTCCGTCTCCGGGACCCGCTGGACGCGATGCACCCCGCTCTCATGCTTGAGCCGGACATAGGCCGTCTCACCCTTCACCAGGCAGGAAAGCTCCTTCACGCCCCCCAGCTCGGTCTGATTGACGTTCGTCAGCTCCAGCTTCCAGCCCTGCTTTTCGCCGTACATGGAGTACATGCGAAAGAGGTCGGCGGCAAACAGGGCCGCTTCCTCGCCCCCGACTCCGGCCCGAATTTCCAGAAAGACATCCTTGCCGTCCATGGGGTCCTTGGGCTGAAGCAGGAGGCGAAGGGCCTCTTCCAGCCGTTCCAGCTCTGCCCGGAGCGCCGTCTCCTCGGCTTTCGCCAGCTGGCGGCACTCGGGGTCGTCCAACAGCTCGGCCAGGCCCTCTAAATCCGCCTGGGCTTTCTGGTGCCGCCGGTAGGCTTCGACCAGGGGAAGCAGGTCCTTCTGTTCCTTGTTCAGGCTTGCGGCCAGGTCCGGGTCGTCATACGTCTCCGGCTGGGAGAGCTGCGTTTCGATCTCTTCCAGCCGCAGGGAGGCCCGGGTGAGCTGCGCCCACATTACTCGGCCTCGGCAGCTTCTTTCTCTGCCTGTTCTGCCGCTTCCTTTTCGGCCTGCTCCTCGGCCTCGCGGCGCTGGTAGTCCAGCAGCATGGCCTCGTACTGCTGCATCATAAGGCTGTATTCATAGGCAGACGTTTCCGAGCTGCTCATGGGGCTGTCATCCACGTCCTCCTGCGGGGTCTCGGCGGATTCATCCAGCTCCCCGGCCTCAGCCTTTTCGTTGAGCAGGTCGAACAGCTCCTGCATCTTCTCGTCGGTGGACTGAGAGCCATTGATGATCTTATTGTCAGACATAGTTCCCTTCTCCTTTTTGTTGTGCAAAGTAATTACCCTTCCTCGGCAGCAATGGCTTCGGAAAGTTCCTCCCATTTCTCCATGAGGGCGTCGTACTCGGCGGTGTACTCCGCCTCCTGCTCCGCCAGCTCCTGGAGCTTTTGATAGTCGGAAGCAGCCGCTTCCTTTTCCGCGTTCAGGGTTTCCATCAGCTGGTCCAGCTTTTCCATCCGCTTTTCTGCGGCGGCCAAGTCCTTTTTCAGCTGTTTGGTGCCTCCCGTCCGCTTGGGCTTCTCTTTTTTGATGGTTTCCTCTTTCTTGGGCTTCGTCGGCGGGGCCAGCTGCTTCTGCCGCTCCTGCCAGGCTTGGTAGGCCGCGTAATCCCCTTTGAAGTCGGTAATGACGCCGTTTTCCAGAGTCCAGATGCGGGTGGCGAAGCGGTCGATGAAATACCGGTCATGGGACACGAAGAGCAAGGCCCCCTCGTAATCCTCCACCGCCTCCTCGATCCACTCTCTGGAATCCAGGTCCAAGTGGTTCGTCGGCTCGTCCAGGATGAGGAAGTTCACTTTTTCATCCATCAGCATACACAGCCGCAGACGGCTCTGCTCGCCGCCGGAGAGCACCGAGACAGGCTTGAACACATCTTCCCCCTGGAAGAGGAAGCGGCCCAGCCGATCCCGCGCCTGCTGTGCGTCGCACCCGGCGTCGTAGATCATAGTGTCATACAAACTCCGCTCGGGGTGGGCAAAGCGAATCTGCTGGGGCAGATACCCCGTCTTCACAGTGATGCCTTTTTTCACCACGCCGCCGTCCTGGGGTTCCTCCCCCAGAATGATTTTCAACAGGGTCGATTTCCCCGTTCCGTTGTCGCCCAGCAGGGCCACCCGGTCGCCGTCTTCCAGGCGCAGGGTCACGTCGTGGAAGAGCGTCCGCTCCCCAAAGGTCTTGCTCAGATCCCGCAGGGAGAGCAGGTCGTCGGCGTGAAACTCCGCCTGCCCGAACTTGGCCTTGAGCTTTTTCACCCGGTCTGGGCGGGCGGTCTGGTTGAGCTTCGCCATGCGCTTTTCGATGGAGAAAGCCCGCTTGTTCAGGTGCTCCGTGTTGTGCTCGTGCATCATCCGCACCGTGTCAGAAAGGCGCTGCAATTCCGCCTGTTCCTTCTTGTATTGCCGCAGCTGCTCCAAGTAGCGCTTCTCTTTTTCCACCGCATAGAAGGAATAGTTCCCGGAATAAAACTCCGCCTTGCCGTCCTTCAGCTCCACCACACGGGAAATGGTCTTGTCCAAAAAGTAGCGGTCATGGGAAATGGCCAGAACCGTGCCCTTGTAATGGCTGACGTAATCCTCCAGCCATTCCGTGGCGTGCAGGTCCAAGTGGTTCGTCGGCTCGTCCAGGAGCAGAATTTCGGTGTCTACCAGAATCAGACGGGCCAGGTTGATGCGGGTCTTTTCGCCGCCGGAGAGCTGGGCGAAGTCTTTGGCCCGGAACTCTTTGGGAATGCCCAGGCCGGAGCAGATTTTTTCTAAGCGTGTCTCGATCTCATAGCCGCCGCCCGTCTCGTAGGCCGCCTGCAATCTATCGTACTGGGCCAAGAGCTGGGCATCGCCCCCAGCCAGCTGGCCGGAGAGGGCCTCCATCTCCTGCTCCATGGACTTGAGGTCGTCAAAGGCCGTGCGCAGCACGTCCTCCACGGTGTATCCGGCGGGGTAGACGGGGATCTGGGAGATGAGCCCCAGCCGCTTCCCGGCTGGGATGAGGACCTGTCCGCTGTCGGCCTCTTCCTGGCCGGTGAGAATGCGGAAGAGCGTGGTCTTGCCCGCGCCGTTCCGACCTAAAATGCCCACCCGCTCGCCGGTGTCCACCTGAAAGGTCAGGCCGTTCAGGACGGGGCGGCCCACTTCATATTCTTTTACTAAGTCGCGTACCGCAATGTCGATCATGGATGTGTTTCCTCTGGCGGGTCCTGTGCCGCCCGGCAGAATTTTGCCGGGGGGAGTGGCGCAGTGCCCCAAAATATGATATGATAACGCCAACCTAACGGAGAGATTTCCAAAAATCCTCTCCCCGAACAGGAGGCAACGTAAACATGATTTCACTTCTGTGGCAGGACAGCGTCCTGTCTTTGCTGGATGAGTCCGCCTATCCCCAGGAGGAGCGGTGGCTCACCTGCACCAGCCTGGAAGAGACGGTCCAGGCCCTTTCCTCCGGTGCGATCCTGGAGGAAAAGATCGCCGCCGTCGCCGGGGCCTACGGCCTGTGTCAGGCAGCCCTGGCCGCCCAGGACTTGCAGCAGACCCCGCAGTTTGACGAGGTCCTGGCCGGCGCCCGCGCCATGCTTTTGGCCAGCCGTAACAACAGCCGGGACATGCAGCTGGCGATGGACTTCATGGCCCACCCGCCCGAAGCCTACACCAAGAACGTAGACCGCATCACGACCCTCTTGGCCACCGCCGTAACGTTTGAGCGGCAGCAGGTCGTGGCCGACCGCAACACCGCCCGCAACGGCACGGACCTCATGAGCGAGGGCACCCGCGTCCTGCTGCGGACGGATCGGGGCGCGTTCCACTCTGCCGCCCCCACCGGGGCCCTGGGCATCGCCCGCCGGGGCTGGAAGCGGAAAGTCATTGAGCAGATCACCCTCTGCGAGGGCCGCCCCTCTCTGACCGCCGGAACCCTGCTGGCTCAGGAGCTGACCAAGGACAACGTGCCCTGCACGATCATCCCCGACCAGGCCGCCGCTACCTTCCTGGCCCGCCAGGGGGCGCACATGGTCCTGGTGGACGGCATCTTAGCTGCCCGAAACGGCGACCTGAAAGCCCCCGTGGGCGCTTATGAGCTGGCCATCGCCTGCTACTTCCACTCCATTCCCTTCTATGCCGTGCTGAATGCCGACGACATCGACCTGAACGCCGCCGACGGCAGCGCCTTCGGTCAGGCCGAGGGCGACCCTGCTTCCGTCACCGCCGGTCTGCCCTGCGGCGCGGCCGAGGGCTGGACCCCCGCCTATGACGTGGTCCCCGCCTTCCTCATCACCGGCATGATCACCGACCGCAACATCTCCTGCGCCCCCTATGAGGAAACGCTGGAGGATACGGTGAAGAACGCCCCCCGAAAGATGATCGTGGACTTCGGTTCTTGACCGAAAAATTGCAGACTGCAATCCAGAAGCGGGAGACAGCCCAGCCGGGCTGTCCCCCGCTTTATGTTTCATTGTATGGGCTGTGATTTACACCTTGGTAAACCTGTGATAAACAAAAGTTTAATTTTTGGGGGCCAAGCGCTGTAACTCGCGGGTCAGCTTCTCAAAGGCCATGCCGCGGGAGGCTTTGACCAGAATGACCGCACCGGGGCGAATGAAATTCGCCAGAAGCGGCTTTGCCGCCTCCCGGTCCTTGGCGTAGATGGCTCCTTTCATGCCGGCCTGATGTGCCGCGTCATAGATGTTCCAGGCCAGCTCGCCCACGGCCAGCAGCGCATCGATATTGCCCAGAGCGGCGGCGCACTCGCCCATGCCCCGGTGCAGCTCCGGGCCAAGCTCGCCCAGCTCAAACATATCGCCCAGGACGGCCACGCGGAACGTCGCGTCGGTCTGGGACAGCACTTCCAGCGCCGCCCGCATGGACTGGGGGTTGGCGTTGTAGGCGTCGTCCAGAATGGTCACGTCGCCCTGACGGATGACGTTCATGCGCATCTTCGTGGGGACGAAGGCTTCCACACCTTTCTTCATCTCCTCGCCGGTCATGCCGTATTTCTCACCGATGGCGCAGGCCATGAGGACGGGGTAGATCATGTGGTTGCCCAGGGCGGGGATGGTCACGGTGAACTCGGTCTTGGGCGTCTTGATCTTGCACTGCAGCCCCTTGGCACCCATCTGCCGAATTTCTTTGGCCTCATAGGGCGGCTCGTGGTCCGCGCCGCACCAGAGGATGCTGGGAGCAATTTTCCCGTCCAGCGTCCGCAGCAGGGGGTCATCCCCGTTGAGGACGGCCAGATCGTCGCCGGTCATAAACTGGAAGATCTCGCTCTTGGCCTTCAAAATTCCCTCCCGGCTGCCCAGGTTCTCGATATGGGCGTCGCCGATGTTGGTGATGACGGCCACATTCGGGGAGACAATGCGGGTCAGATAGTCGATCTCGCCGAAGTGGTTCATGCCCATCTCCAATACGCACAGCTCATGCTGGGGGGTCAGCCGGAAGAGGGTCAGGGGCAGGCCGATCTCGTTGTTGTAGTTGCCCTCGGTCTTGAGAACCCGGAACTTCTGGCTCAGGACCGAAGCGATCATATCCTTCGTCGTGGTCTTGCCCACGCTGCCGGTGATGCCGATGACCGGGATAGGAAACTTGGCTTTATAGGCCCGGGCCACCTGGCCCAGCGCCTGCACCGTGTCCTCCACCAGAACGTAGAACTTGCCCGGCACCGCTTCCTTTGGAGGCACGGCGGTCAGGCAGCCCAGCGCGCCGCCCTGCAAGGCCCCGGTGATGAACTGATGCCCGTCAATATTTTCGCCGCGGATGGCCACGAACAGGTCTCCGTCATGCACGGCCCGGCTGTCGGTCTCCACGCCGGAAATGGTCGTGTCCAGGCTGACATCGCCCAATAGCTTGCCGTCGGTGGCGGCCAGCAGCTCTCTTACTGTCATTCGTTCCATAGTGCGTGCTCTCTCCTTTATGCTCGTCTCTCAGCCTTTGCGGGCCTTGAGGGATTCGTCAATGATCCGCTGGCACAGGCCGGCGTAGTCCAGGCCGATGGCGGCGGCCTCCTGGGGCACGAGGCTCGTGGGGGTCATGCCCGGCAGGGTGTTGATCTCCAAAAACCAGGGGGTGCCGTCCTCGGTGACGATGAAATCCGCCCGGGAGTAGACGGTCAGGCCCAGGGCCTCGTACACCGTCACAGCCGCCTTCCCCACAGCTGTTTCCCACTCCGGGGGAATTTCCGCCGGGCAGACCTCTTTGGCCGCACCCGGCTGGTATTTATTTTCATAATCATAGAACCCATCGCTGGGGATGATCTCAATGGAGGGCAGGGCTTTGCCCGCTAAGATGCCCACTTGAATTTCCCGACCCTTGATGTACTGCTCCAGCACACACTGGCCACCGAACTCCAAGCCCTTCACCAGGGCAGCGTACAGCTCCTTCTTCGTGTGGGCAATGGAAACGCCGATGGAGGAGCCGCTGGCCACGGGCTTCACCACGCAGGGCACAGGGGTGGTGCTGGTCAGGCTGTCGATATCCTTGGCCGTATACTCCGCCCGCCGCCACTTGGGGGTGGTCACGTCCAGCCCCGCGATGAGCCGCTTCGTAAAATCCTTATCCATAGCGATGGCAGAGCCTAAGTAGCCTGCGCCGGTGTAGGGAATGCCCATGAGGTCAAAGGCCGCCTGTACGCGCCCATCCTCGCCGCAGGTGCCGTGAAAAGCCAGAAAGACGATGTCCGCCATCTGACATAGGTCTAACACGCCCTGACCGAACTGGTTGGGGCTGTTCCATTTCCGCTGCCGCTTGACTTTTTCCAGGTCAGGTGCCTTCGGGTCCACCTGCTTCCAGCGGTCGGTTACGTCCTGGTCAAAGAACGCCTCCAGGGACCCGTCGTAGTCCTCCAGGCCGAAATACATATCTACCAAAGCCGCCTGATGCCCCAGGCTCCGCAGAGCGTGGGTGATCATGGTCCCGGAGGAAAGAGACACATTCCGCTCGGGACTCAGGCCGCCCGCCAACACAACGATTTTCATAAAGGCCCTCCTTTCGCTGACAAGACCCCCAGCCGGGGACCTCTGGGCCGATCCAGGGATGATCAAGGATGATCTAGGTACATTTTATAGATTATATCATAGCCCGCCCAAAATCTCAACCAGAACGGTGGGGGCGAAATGACGGAAGTCAGCCCAGACAAAAGGCCCTGAACTGACGCAGTCCAGAGACTCTCTTCCATCTCACTTTTTCAAAATCCAGAGAGATAAAATGAATTGTTTCATTTTTTGAAAAAGTGAAAATCACAGCAATCCTCGCCGTACCCCAACGTCTTCGTCCGGGAAAAGCCCAGCTTTTTCAGCCCGCCATAGGTCACGTCGTCCACATCGCAAAACAGCCGGCACAGCCCCGGACAGCCCGCTTCCACGCAGGCCGTGTGCCAAAGACACTTGGTAATCGTGGCCTCAAAGTGATCTTTCCCGTACGTCTGCGTGCTTTCCCACAAGTCAGACGTTCGCATGACCCTAAGAAAAATCTTGCTGTACAGGAAGTAAAAGCCTGGGATGGCTTCCAGCTTCGCCGTGGACGCATGTTTTTCTGCCGCGACGATCGTCTGCATATAGTTCCGCATAGTCGCCTCGGCGTCCTCCCCCGGCAAAGTCTCTTGAGACAGAGCCTGGTACAGCGCGATGCGGGGCAGGATGGTCTGGACCAGTGTCCTCCTCTGCTCTTTGGATTTATTTTCTATGCTCTCGAGCAGCCGAGCCAAGATATCCTCTTGCCGCTCAAATAAGGCTTTTCCCCTGTCGGCTCCAAATTCTTCGACCAAAAACGTTTTGATCTGTTTTTGCTGTTTGATATTCACGGGCGTACCTCACGCTTCATGCATTGCTTTTAAGGCGTTTTAGCTTACAGATGCTTAAGATAAAAGTGATCCATCGTCCCATGAAGCACGGTGCTTGGCTTTTCGATCTCT
>CAVCXN010000022.1:0-3200 GCA_963606215.1 uncultured Mycoplasmatota bacterium
GGAGATCATTATGAAAAAGAAAATCGCGATCATTGGCGGCGGTATCTCCGGAACGGCTCTGGGCTATCATTTGAGCCTGTATGAAGAGGCGGAGGTCACGATCTTTGAGAAAGGAAGAATCGGCTGCGGCACCACGGCAAAGTCTGCCGGAACGGTTTGTCTGTTCGACGACTCTCTGAACAACCGGTATTGGGATGTGCGGCTGTATGGCTTTGAGACCTACCTGAAAATGGAACGGGAGGAGCCGGGTTCCGCCGGTTTTGACAAGACCGGGACACTCGTCGTAGCCACCGATGAGACTGTAGAGCGCCGGATCAAGGCGGGCATCGCCCTGGCCAAGGCCGCAGGGTACCAGGGAGAGTATATTACGGATGTGGAGCGGATCAAGGCCATTCTGCCAGACATCAGCACCGAGGGTATTTTAGGGGCCGGATATACGGCAGACGACGGCTATTTCGACGGCACGATGATTTCCAACAACTTTGCCAAAAAGATGCAGGCCAACGGCGGCAAGATTGTCATTGGCACGGCTGTGACCAAGGTCATCACGGAAGGCGGCAAGGCCACCGGCATCGAAACGGACAAGGGGGATACGTT
This sequence comes from uncultured Mycoplasmatota bacterium, assembly GCA_963606215.1. Lineage (GTDB taxonomy): Bacteria > Bacillota > Clostridia > Oscillospirales > Oscillospiraceae > Evtepia. The sequence continues at coordinate 598 of CAVCXN010000022.1, forward strand.
GCTCTTTGACGTGATCGTGGACTGCACCGGACCATGGAGCCGCTTCACCGGCGAGATGGTCGGCTTGGATATTCCGATCTGGCATACCAAGGCAGAGGCGTTTTTCCTGGCCCCTCCCGGCAAGAAGCTGAACTATACCTTCCCGGTGCTGAAGTACCCTGCGTTTTATGCCCTGCGTGCGGGGAACAACGTCTTTATCTGTAAGTCGCATCTATCCATGGATCTGGATGACCCCATGCACGCCGGTCAGTGGGACCCGGACAAACTGCCCCAGACCGGCGGTACAGACAAGTATTTCATCCAGTTCTTGTTACAGCAGCTGAAGGCGGAGGTACCCGGTCTGCTCAACAGCGGTTTGGTCTCCTCTTGGTTGTCTTACCGGGCAGAGACACGGGATTTTCTGCCTATTGTGGGTGACACGCCGGTGGAAAACTATCTGCTGGCCACCGGCTACGGCGGAAACGGTGTGATCGAGGCCCCTGCGGTCAGCCAAGTATATCATGCGCGGAGAGAGCACCCTCTTGCTGGAAGAGTGGGCCTTCCGCCGCCTGTGGGAGCCGAAGACATGAGGATCGCAGTTTGTATGAAACAGGTTCCGGTGTCAGAGCAGGTGGCCATTGATCCTGTCACCGGAAACCTGATGCGGGCTAATTCAGAAGGGCAGGTTAATCCAGCGGACCTGAATGCCCTGCAATGTGCCTGTACACTGCGAGAGCAGACGGGTGGGAGCGTCACCGCCATCACGATGGGACCACCGGATTTTGCACAGACTTTGCGGACGGCTCTGGCGATGGGGGCGGACGAAGGGGTTCTGTGCAGCGACCCCAGAGCTGCGGGCAGCGACACCGTGGCCACGGCCCGGGTGCTGGCGGCAGTGCTGCGCCATCTTGGGGGCTTCGACCTGGTCCTTTTTGGCAACGAGAGCGCAGACGGCGCCACAGGGCAGGTCGGCCCCATGACCGCAGAGCTGCTGGGCCTGCCGCACTGCACAGAGCTGACCGAGATCCAACCGGAGACAGCGGGACAGGTCCTGGTGGTCAAGCGGGACAAAAACCGGAAGGTCCGGCTCCGTATGGCGCTGCCGGGAGCAGGAACCGTGTGCTTTGGCTGCAACGAGCCGACGCTGCCGACGTTGTTTTCTCAAATGGAAGCAGAGGAAAAAGAACTGCTCTCCCTTTCTCTGGACGATTTGGACCTTGCACCGGAAGAGACCGGCGGGATTGGTTCCCCGACCCGAGTGACGGCCTGTTTTTCTCAGGAAAGAGGCCGGAAGGCAACGATGCTGCCCGGCAGTCCGGCGGAGCAGGCTGCGGCGATCCTTTCGCTGATTCAAACAGGATTGGAGGGAAGTGTGTAATGGCTGAGCTTTGTGTATATGCGGAACAGGAAAACGGCGTGCTTTCGCCTGTGACCTTTGAGCTTCTTCAGGCTGCGGCAGAGCGTAAAGAGGTAACGGGGGAGCCGGTGAGCGTGCTGCTCTATGGCGGAGAACGGGAGGCGCTGCTGAGCCAGTTGATTCCGTGCGGCGCGGACCGCATCTACTATCAACCTGCGACGGCAGGAGCGTTCTGCGACGATGCTGCCAGCAAGGAACTGGCAGAGGCCATTCGGACGATTGCCCCTGCCTGTCTGCTGCTGCCGGCTACGCCTGCTTGTCGTTCTGTGTTCCCTCGGGTAGCGATCCGGCTGAACGCAGGACTTACGGCGGACTGTACCCGGCTCTCTACCGGACCGGCTGGGCAACTCATTGTGCGAAAACCCTCGTTTGGAGAGCAGGTCCAGGTGGATATTGAAACGACACCGGGACACTTGCCCATGGTGACCATCCGGCCGGGGAGCTATGCCCCCATCGAAGTGCAAGGTGGTTCGCCGGAGGTCCTGGACTTGCCTTCCTGTACACCGACGGAGTCCGGAATTACGTTTCTGGAGGTTCTGCCGGAGGAAGCAGGGACGACCTCGATGTTGGGGGCGGACCTGATCTTGTCAGCCGGAAAGGGCGTCATGGAGCCGGAGAGCTTTGCTCTGGTGGAGGAAGTGGCCCGGAAGCTGGGCGGAAGCGTGGGCGGCACCCGTCCCTTGATGGACGCCGGGCTGCTGCCCTTTGAGCGGCAGATCGGCCAGACAGGGTATACTGTCCGCCCAAAGATCTGTCTCTACCTGGGGGTGTCCGGTGCGTTGCAGCACACGGAGGGCGTCAAGGATTGTCCGCTTCAGATCGCTGTGAACACCGACCCGGAGGCAGCCATCTTTGCCGTGACGGAGTATGGTGTGGTTGGTGACGCCAAAGCGATCCTGCAAGAGATGTTGAAGCAGGGGTAGACGAAGAATGATCGGGCAGATAAAACGAAAGAGCATGGGACCACGTTGGATGATGTGGTTCCATGCTCTTTCTGTGTTTATATGTGGTTTTCAAGAAAAAGTCAACGTTTCCTTTATGATAGGAAAGAATGGGAAATTTGTCAAGAGGGCGTGACTTTACCAAACCTTGACCGAAGTTTTACCCCGCTTTGGTGGTAAGGGGCTGGGGTGGCCTGCTACACTAAGGCCAATGAAAACACCAGCAAGCAAAGGAGCAAAGACCATGTTAGAACTCAGGCATATCC
>CAVCXN010000023.1:0-5901 GCA_963606215.1 uncultured Mycoplasmatota bacterium
TGCATGTGTTAAGCACGCCGCCAGCGTTCATCCTGAGCCAGGATCAAACTCTCAATAAAATGGTATCTAAACAAGTCAGACTTGCTTAAATCAATTTATCGAGCTAATCTCTTAGCTTCAAAGAAATAAAACGTTGCCCCACAAAGCTTTAAGCTTCATGGACAACTTTATTTGTCCGTTTTGGTGCTTCGTGTTTCTCTTACATTGTTTAATTTACAAGGTGCACGCCACTTCTCAGCGGGTGAGCTACATTCTAGCACAGCTCTCAGCGCTTGTCAAGAACTTTTTTCAAGTTTTTCAAAACTTTTTCGTTTCTCAACTTCAGCTCTTCACTTTTGCGCCCCGTCTCGCGACAGCTTTGATAGAATACCACCCCAGCAAGGAAATGTCAAGCACTTTTTTCATCTTTTTTCAGTTTTTTCTGATTTTCTTTCTATGCTTGACTTCTCGAAATCTCTGTGATATTATTTTGATATCAAATCAATGACAGGAGGTTTTCCCATGAAAGAGAAGGTCTTAACCAACAAAAAGAACGGTATGCTGGTCCTGCTTCTTACTATTATATTGTATGTGGTCGCCATCAGCGGCATCCTCATCTGGGCCGTCTACCCGCCCCTCTTTCTCCTCTGCATCGCCTACCTCTGCTTAGGCTGGCTGGTCGCTCCTGGCCTGAAGGTCTTAGGCCCCCAGGAAGCCCTGGTCCTTACCTTATTCGGCAAATACATCGGCACCCTCAAGGGCGCAGGCTTCTACTTCGTCAATCCCTTCTGCTCCGCTGTGAACCCCGCCGCTCACACCATCCTGGGCCAGAGCAGTGACGTGAAGGGCAAGACGGCCACCAAGGAGTCCGGCCGCCGGATCTCCCTGAAGATCATGACCCTGAACAACTCCCGCCAGAAGATCAACGACTGCCTGGGCAACCCCGTGGAGATCGGCATCGCCGTCACCTGGCGCGTCATCGACACCTGCAAGGCCGTCTTTGACGTGGATAACTATAAGGAGTTCCTCTCCCTCCAGTGCGACAGCGCCCTGCGGAACATTGTCCGCCTCTACCCTTACGACGTAGCCCCCGGCATCGACACCACCGGCGACGGCCAGCCTGACGAGGGCAGCCTCCGCGGTTCCAGTGACGTGGTCGCCGCCCGCATCCGCGATGAAATTCAGTCTCAGGTCCAGGTTGCCGGTCTGGAAATTCTGGAAGCCCGCATCACCCACCTGGCCTACGCCTCCGAAATTGCCGCCGCCATGCTCCAGCGCCAGCAGGCCGCCGCCATCATCGACGCCCGCAACATGATCGTCGAGGGTGCCGTCGGCACAGTCGAAATGGCCCTGGCCCGCTTGAACGAGGGCGGCCTGGTCGAGCTGGACGAAGAGCGCAAAGCCGCCATGGTGTCCAACCTTCTGGTGGTCCTCTGCGGCAACCACGATGCCCAGCCCGTCGTCAACACCGGCAGTCTCTATTAATATATAAGGCAGGGAAACACCCATGGCAGAACCAAAAAAAGAGGGCAAAAAGCAGATTCCTCTCCGCCTCTCCCCCAAGCTCTATGCCGCAATCGCGGCCTGGGCCGAAGATGATTTCCGCTCGGTGAACGGTCAGATCGAATATCTCCTCACCGAATGTGTCCGCCAGCGCAAAAAGAACGGCAAATACGTCTCCGATGAGATCGACGTCCCCCCAGAGCTGGACATCGAATAATACAAATACACTGACCGTTCCCTTCGTAGGGGCCGCAGACCCCTACGGCCCGCTCGCACCCACCTACCAGATCAGCGTCCAAACCCAATACACCAACCCATAGATCACACTAGCCGAGATCCCAAACACCAGCACCGGCCCCGCCACAGTAAAGAGCTTCACTGCCGTACCCGTGACGAACCCCTCCTGCTTAAACTCCATCGCCGGTGCTACCACTGCATTGGCAAACCCCGTGATGGGCACCAGCGTCCCCGCCCCGGCGTGCTTGGCAAAGGAGTCAAACACCCCGATGCCGGTCAGCAAGGCCGTGATCAAAATGAGCGTGATCGAAACCGCCGTCCGCGCTGTCTTTTCCTCCAGCCCCAGCGCGTGATAGCCGTCCCACATCCCCTGCCCCAGCACACAGATCAGCCCTCCCACCGTGAAGGCCCACACCAGGTTCTTCCCGATCGGGGAGGGCTTCGCCTTGCTCTGGACATACTTATTATAATCTTCATTCGTCAGGCCATTTAAGTCCATATTGCATAACCCCCTTCTCGCCCTAGGATGCCGCGCCCAGCAGGAAATTATACGCATCCTTGCCCTTTTGTGCCAGTGATCACCGGGATAAAAAATAATTAAAAAATAATCCTTGACTTTCCGGCAAAAATCAGTATAATAAGATAGCCTGTCTATGGAATAGACGGGTGATCCTTGCCGGTAAGAGAGCTTATCGGCCAAATGTCCATAAGGAGGTGCAATGTAAAATGGCAAAGGTTAACGCAAACTATGAAGTGGTCTACATCATGGACCCCGCACTGGGCGAAGAGGCCATCGCCGCCATGATCGAGAAGTTCAAGGCGCTGGTGGAGACCCAGGGTACTGTGGCTGCGATCGACGACTGGGGCAAGCGCCGTCTGGCTTATCCCATCAACGACCTGAATGAGGGCCACTACGTCCTCATGACCTTCACTTCCGCTCCCGAGCTCCCCGCTGAGCTGGATCGTGTTCTGAAGATCACCGAAGGCGTCATTCGTTCCATGATCATCTGCAAGGACGAATAAGGGAGGGCTTCAGCTTGCTGAACAAGATCTTCCTTCAGGGTCGGCTGGTGGCCGACCCCGAGCTGCGCCACACCCAGAGCGGCGTGGCCGTGGCTTCCTTCCGTCTGGCCGTGGACCGGGACTTTAAGGACCGGGAGACCGGCGAACGGAAAGCCGACTTCTTCAATGTAGTCGCCTGGAGACAGACCGGGGAGTTCGTCTCCCGCTTCCTCACCAAGGGCCGCCTGACACTGGTGGAGGGCACACTCCAGAACCGCGAGTACACTGACCGGGACGGCAACCGCCGCACCGCCACCGAAGTGGTGGCCAGCAACGTCTATTTCGCCGACTCTCGTCGCGACAATGACAACGGCGGATATGCCCCCCAGCCCAGCCGCGGCGGTTATAACAACGCCCCTGCTGGCGGCAGCTACAACAACGCCCCCGCCCCCAACGGCGGCGGCTACCCCTCGTCCGGCGGCGGATATCCCGCAGCCCCCGCGGTGGATCAGTTCGCTGACCTGACCGATGACGATGGTGAGCTGCCCTTCTAAGCCCTCCCCCACCGGAAGGCTTAAGACCACTCTTCATTCTATTTAAGGAGGTTTGCTATCATGGCTATGGATAGAGAACGCCCCCGCGGTCGTAAGCGCCGTAAGGTGTGCAGCTTCTGTGTCGATAAAGTCGAGCACATTGATTATAAGGATTCCGCCAAGCTGCGCCGTTTCCTCTCTGAGCGCTCCAAGATTCTGCCCCGCAGAACCACCGGCACCTGCGCCATGCATCAGCGCCAGCTGACCGAGGCCATCAAGCGTGCCCGTCAGATCGCTCTGCTGCCCTACGTGACTGACTAAGTTTCAGACTTTTTTCGACGCGCCGCATTCTTTGCGGCGCGTCGTTTTTTATCATTCCCTGACTCATCTTGGAAAGGAGCCTCCCTCTATGCCTCCCTTTACCGCCTGCGTCGTGCAGACCCCCTCCTACCCCTATGACAAAGCGGGCAACCTTCAGCGGGCCTTAGACACCATGGACACTGCCGCTTCCCAAGGGGCCAGCCTCATCCTCTTCCCCGAGATGTTCCTCACCGGCTACCTCATCCGGGACAAGCTAGAGGAACTGTCCGAATCGTTAGAAGACGGCCCCGCCCTGGCCACCCTGAAAGCCAAGGCCAAAACCCTCTCCATGGGCGTTCTCATGGGCGTGCCCCTGAAAAATCCAACCGGCAAGCCCTACAACGCCATCGTTATGATTGACCGCGACGGCACCATCGCCGGTGTCCAGGCCAAGACCCACTTTTTCGGCGGCGAGGAAAAGATGTTCTCCCCCGGCGAAGCCATCAAAGCCTTCAACACCTCCTTCGGCCGCATGGGAATTTTAGTCTGCTACGACGGCGAATTCCCCGAAACCACCCGCTCCCTGGCCCTGGACGGGGCCAAGCTCATTTGTATGTGTGCCGCCAATATGACTCCCTATGAGGACTATCACTTCGTTTATATGCGCACCCGCGCCATGGAAAACCGTATCTATACCCTCTACTGCAACTATGTCGGCAACGAAAAACGCTTCCACTACTGCGGGCAAAGCGGCATCTTCCACCCTACCGGCCGCATTCTGGCCGAGGGCGATCAGGAAACCCCCGGCCTGCTCTATGCCCAGGTAGACCTGGACGACACCACCGCCGAGGACGATTACCTCAACTACCTCCGCCACCGTCACCCCGAACTCTATCACCCCGCCCTGCGGGACTAAATTTCGGCAAAGTCGCTCTTTTCAAGCCATTTTTTCCGTGGTATACTCAGGCTAACTCATCGCATACGAGAGGAGCGACCCCCTATGAACAATGTGATCCTCATCGGCATGCCCGGCTGCGGCAAATCCACCCTCGGCGTCTTACTCGCCAAAGCCCTGGGCATGACGTTTTTAGACACCGACCTGGTCATCCAGGACCGAGAGCACGCCCTGCTCTCTGAGCTCATCCGCACCCACGGCAGCGACGGCTTCCTGGCCCTGGAAGAGTCCATCTGTGCCCAGCTGGACGCCAGCAACTCCGTCATTGCCACCGGCGGCAGCGTGGTCTACGAACCCAAAGCCATGGCCCACCTCTCCCAGATCGGCACCGTCGTCTATCTCAAGCTCGGCTACAAAGCCCTGGCCCGCCGCCTGGGGAATTTGGAAAAGCGCGGCGTCGTCCTCCGCCCCGGCCAGACCCTTCGGATGCTCTACGACGAGCGCGTTCCCCTCTACGAGCAATACGCCCACATCACCGTAGACTGCGGCGGCCAGGACATCGAGCACACCTTGGGCCGCGTCCGCCGCGCCCTGGAAAAGCGAGGCAAGCTCGCAAACTAAGCAGCACAGGCACAAAAAAGCAGACCCCGGTCGCGCGTCGGGGCCTGCTTCGTTTTGTTTTATGATAAGAAAGGGCAGTCAGCTCACCTGCGCCGACTTCTTCACCCACCGTCGGGACTCCGGCACAAAGCGCCGCAGATACGAGACTTTGGGCACCGCCCGGATGAGCAGCAGTCCCAGCACATAGCAGACCACTGCCTCGCCGATGCCCACCCAAACAGCGTTCACTGCGAACAGCGCGGCAAACTGCGCGGTAAAGCCGACCTCATACCAGGCCAGCATCCCGCCCACCAGAACCATGTTGCACAGCACCGGGGGCAGCGGGGCCAGCCAGGGGTGGTTGACCTTCTGCGTCCAAAGGGCGGCCAGCAGCGTCGCCAGAGAGCCGATCACGATGTCGATGGGACCATAGGGGCTGAGCAGGTTGGCCACCAAGCAGCCCACAAAAAGGCCCGGCCAAGTGCCGGGAAACAAAAAGGGCAGCACCGTCAGAGCCTCCGAAAACCGGAACTGGACCGGGCCATAGGCCAGGTTCATCGCCGAAGCCACCAATGTCAGCGCGGCATACGCCGCCGCAATGACCCCGTTCAGGGCCAAGAGTTGAGTTTTTGAGCGCATGGCAAAGATTCCTCCATTTTGGTATTTAGAGTATGGTGCGCGAACCATACAGCGGCAGCGTCTCTTTTGATATTGATCCAAAAAACGCCGCCGGTTGGACCGGGGGTGTGGAAACCAGTCGGGCCTACTATACCACACCCGCCCCCAAAATGGAAGAGGAAATTTCCAGTTGACAGCAGGTCGGGAAGCTCATATAATAAAAGTGGATAGAGG
>CAVCXN010000024.1:0-2256 GCA_963606215.1 uncultured Mycoplasmatota bacterium
CCGTATACAGGCCCGCAAAGCCCAGGCCGAAGGCCACGAGGAGGAGGGAAAACGCCTCACCCAGGCCCACGCCCAGCAGCAGGCACCACTTCGTCGCCCGGCGGCAGCGGGTGAGATTGCCCGCGCCGTAATTCTGCCCGGTAAAGGTCATACTGGCCTGGCCGAAGCTGTTGACCAGGTAATAGACAAAAATCTCTGCCGTCACGCCGATGGTGGAGGCCGCCACCACCTGGGAACCCAGGCGGTTGAAGCCCGTTTGGATGATGACGTTGGCGATGTTGAACATCATGCCCTGCACCGCCGCAGGAACGCCGGTGTATAAAATGGCCCCGGCCAGCTTCCGGTCCAGCTTGAGCTGAGAAAGCTCCACGCGGACCGGCCCCGTCTCCCGGCGGAGATAGTGAAAGAGCATTCCGGCCCCCACCACGTCCGCCAGCACCGTAGCAACGGCCACGCCCGCCACGTCCAGCTGAAAACCGATGACGAAGACCAGGTTCAGGACGACGTTCATCGCTCCGGAAAAAATCAGGCAGAACAAGGGCCGGCGGGTGTCGCCGTTGGCCCGCAAGATCGACGCCTCAAAATTATAGATGGTCTGGAAGAAAACGCCCAGCATGTAAATGCGCAGATACTTCCCCGCCAGGCCGATGATGTCCGACGGCGTATCCATAATTTCCAGCAGCGGCAGGGCGATGCACTCCCCCAGCACCAGCAAAATCGCTCCGCACAGGAGCGATAGAATGAGCGCCGTATGCACCGCTTGCCTGGCGCGTTTTTCATCATTGGCCCCGATGGAGCGGGCAATGACGACGTTGGCGCCCACGGCCAGGCCGGTAATGATGGTGATGAACAGATTGACGACGGAGCTGGTGCTGCCCACCGCCGCCAATGCCAGATCTTTCTGGGCCGAAAAACGGCCCACCACGGCCACGTCTGCGGAGTTGAAGAGCTGCTGCAGCATACTCGTGGCCGCGATGGGAAGGGAGAAAAAGAGGATCTGTTTCCACAGAGTCCCCTGTCGTAAATCGTTGCGCGTGGTGGTCATCTCCTCAGTGGTTTGCTAAAATGGTTTGGTAGGCTTCGGGGTCTGTGTCCCCCTCGGTGCTGATGAGCAGGATGACAGAGGTTTCGTCCAACCCCATCTTCTGCCGCAGGTCGGCCAGGGCCGGACGGGTGCAGAGGCGGTGGAGCAAGCCCGCCGTCACAGCCCCGCTCTCGCCGGAGATCACTTTGGGGTCCTCCCCCACGGGGCGGCCCAGGAGACGCATTCCCTCCTCCGTCACGGCATCCGGGCAGGCAAAATACCAGCTCGCCAGATCCCGCAGGACGGGCCAGGTGATCATACAAGGCTCGCCGCAGTTCAGGCCCGCCATGATGGTCTGTTTCTCTGCCACATAAGGGTGAGCTTCCCCGTCCCCGGCCTGGGCCGAGGCGAAGATGCAGGGAATGTCCTCCGGCTCAACCACAGCGAACTTAGGGGCACTCTCCCCATAGTGGTCGGCCAGATACGCCAGCACACCTCCGGCCATGGCCCCGACGCCAGCCTGTAAGAAAACATGTGTCGGCGCTTTGACCCCGGCTTCCGTCAGCTGCTCCACAGCTTCCCGCGCCAGGGTGGTGTAGCCCTGAACGATCCAGCCGGGCACATCCTCATAGCCCGGCCAGCTGGTGTCTTGAATGAGCAGCCAACCCTTTTCCTCCGCCTGCTTCGCGGCGTAGCGAACAGCGTCATCATAGGAAAGGGGTAAAATTGTCGCCTCAGCTGCGCCCATGTCTAAAATCGCCTGTGCTCTGGCCTGGGCGGAACCCTTGGGCAGGAACACATGGGCCTCACAGCCCAAGCGGTGGGCAGCCCAGGCAACGCCGCGGCCATGGTTGCCGTCCGTCGTGGTGACGAAGACGAGCTTGTGCAGGCGCTCCTGTAACTCCGGCTTCTGCAAGTCAGAGAAGGCAAGGTCCTCCGGCAGACCGAGCGCCTGGGCCGCCGCCCGGCTGAGGGCGTAGATGCCGCCCAGCCCCTTGAAGGCGTTCAGGCCGAAGCGATAGGATTCGTCCTTGATGAAAATCTTCCCCACGCCCAGCTCCTTTGCCAGGCTGTCCAAGGCCCGCAGGGGGGTGGGGGCGTAGTCGGTCAACGTGTGGTGAAAACGCCAGGCCCCCTGGGTGGCTTCCGCCCGCAGATAGGCGGGTACTGCCCCGTGGGGCTGCTGTTCGATCAGGTTCAGGTCGTCCAGTTGGTAGGTTCTCACGATATCT
>CAVCXN010000025.1:0-2300 GCA_963606215.1 uncultured Mycoplasmatota bacterium
AAAAAGAAGGATGAAGAAACGGTAAACTTAGATGCGGTAGATGTCCTTGGGGTCCAGGGTGTTTACGTGGTGGGACTCCAAGGCTGCCATGGCCGCCTCCGCCCGGTCCGTCCGCATGACGACCACGGCGTGGCCCTGCTGACTGCCGACGAAGGCGTACATGTATTCCACGGACACGCCCGCGAAGGACAGGATTTGCAGCACCTCGGTCAGACCGCCGGGACGGTCGTCCACGACGGCGGCGATGACGGGGCTTTGCTTCACGATGAAGTCATGCTCCCGCAGGACCTGGGTGGCCTTGTCGGGGTCGTTGACGATCAGACGCAGGATGCCGAAGTCGGTGGTGTCGGCCAGGGAGAGGGCGCTCATGTCCACGCCGTTGTCGGCCAGGACCTGGGTGACTTCGCCCAGCTTGCCGGGCTGGTTCTCGATGAAAACAGAGATCTGGGTGATGAGCATAGAATACTCCTCCTTATGATTCGGAATAACAGGCTAGATTCAATTCAAATCAGATCTTGCGGTTGTCAATGATGCGCTGGGCCTTGCCCTCGCTGCGGGCGATGGTCTTGGGGTTGACCAGGTGGACTTTTGCGCCGATGCCCAGCATGGAGCGCAGCTGGGTGACGATCTCCTTCTCCACCTTCTCAATGGAACGGACCTCGTCGGAGAACAGGGCCTCGCTCATTTCCACGTTGATGTCCAGGGTGTCGGTGTTGTTCTCGCGGCCCACGATGATCTGATAGTTGGGGGTCAGGTCGCCGCCGCTGACCTTCAGCAGGACTTCCTCGATTTGAGAGGGGAAGACGTTCACGCCGCGGATGATGAGCATGTCGTCGGAGCGGCCCATGGGCTTGGCCATGCGGACGTGGGTCCGGCCGCAGGAGCAGGGGGTCCGGTCCAGCACGCAGATGTCCCGGGTGCGATAGCGCAGCAGGGGGAAGGCTTCCTTGGTGATGGAGGTGAAGACCAGCTCGCCCTTGGTGCCGTCGGGCAGGACCTCGCCGGTGTCGGGGTCGATGATCTCGGCAATGAAGTGGTCCTCGCAGATGTGCATGCCCTTCTGCTCACAGCACTCATAGGAGACGCCGGGGCCGGAAAGCTCGGTCAGGCCGTAGATATCATAGGCTTTGATGCCCAGCTTGTCCTGAATATCCCGGCGCATTTCCTCGGACCAGGCTTCGGCGCCGAAGATACCGGCCTTGAGCTTGATCTGGTCCCGCAGGCCGCGCTCGTTGATGCTTTCGGCCAGGTAAGCGGCGTAGGAGGGGGTGCAGCAGAGGATGGTGGAACCCAGGTCGCACAGGAACTGGATCTGCCGGTCCGTGTTGCCGGAGGACATGGGCAGGGTCAGGCTGCCGACTTTGTGGGAGCCGCCGTGCAGACCCGCGCCGCCGGTGAAGAGGCCGTAGCCATAGGAGACGTGGACCACGTCTTCCTCCGTGCCGCCAGCGGCCATGATCGCCCGGGCGCAGCAGTCCTCCCACAGGTCTACGTCGTGCTGGGTGTAGAACGCCACGACACGGCGGCCGGTGGTGCCGGAGGTGGAGTGGATGCGCACGCACTCGGAAAGGGGCTTGGCCAGCAGACCGTAGGGATAGCACTCCCGCAGGTCGGCCTTGGAGACGAAGGGCAGCTTATGCAAGTCCTCGACACCGTGGATGTCGTCGGGGGTCAGGCCCTTTTCCTCCATCTTGGCGCGGTAGTAGGGGACGTTGTCATAGACGTGGCGGACCTGCTTGACCAGGCGCTCGCTCTGCAAGGCCCGCAGTTGGTCCTGGGGCATGGTTTCGATCTCAGGTTGATACATGGGCACGAAAAATCAGTCCTAACTTTTTCTGGTATTTTTTGTGATATAAGCATCATATTTTTCTTATGCAAAGGGTGCTAGAAAAAGTATACGAGGGCAGAGCCCAAATGTCAAGGATGAAATCTTTCTTTCCCTGAAGTAAGTTAGAACTGGAAAAAATAGAGAGCTTGTGTTAAAAACAAGATGACCCGATATTTGACATAATATGTAGTTGACTTTTTCTTCCTTTGGTGATATGCTAATACACAACACAAGATAAACCAATCTCGATATCAGTAAAGGAGGAATCGACCATGACTGCATTCATGCCCTATTCCAACGGCGCGCGTCGGCTGAGCATCGGCGAAGAAGTGCTCAACGCTGTCTCCCACGGCCTGGGGGCGTTGCTGGGCGTGGCGGGGACCATCGTCCTCATTCTGCACGCCCGGGCCATCGGGGGCCTGTTGAACCTGGTGAGCGTGACCGTGTTTGGGATATCCATGATCCTTCTGTA
>CAVCXN010000026.1:0-4294 GCA_963606215.1 uncultured Mycoplasmatota bacterium
GCACATTTCAGAGCAAAATTTGCATATTTCTTATGTGTCTCATCTGCTCGATTCTTTTTCCTCCTAAAAAATTATACATAGAATACCTAAAAATAAGTAGAAAGACGTTCTATCCCTCTCTTCTCTGAGAAAAACAGAACGTCTTTTTTTCTTGGTATTTACTTCAAATTTCCCCGGTACCACCCGGTGGCCCCGTCCTTTTTCGCCAAGGCCCCCCGGGTCGCTTGGCGGATGGTCCCCGCAGAGTACAGGGAACCCAAGGCGCAGAAGCTCTCCCCCAGCCGGGCCGTGGCAAAGGCATAGTCCACCGCTTCCTGAATACTGGCAAAGCCCTTTATTGGCGCAGGAAAGGTTCGGGCTAGGGTCTTGACCAGGTCCTCCTCCCCCATCGCCCGGGGAGAGGGCGGGGTGATGACCAGAAGTTCTTGGGCCAGAGGCGCCAGCTGCGCTACCATGCCAGGGATATCTTTGTCAGCCAGGAAGCCCACCAGCAGCCGCAGCTTTTGTCCGGGAAAGCAAACCGACAGGCTTTCGACGGCCGCATGGACTCCATCGGGGTTGTGTGCCCCGTCCAGCAGAAAAATTGGGTCTTGACAGAGCAGCTCAAACCGCCCCGGCCATTGGACCGCGGCCAGGCCCGCCCGGACTGCCTCATCAGAGATCGGCCAGCCCTGCGCCCGGAGCACCTTCACTGTCTCCAGCGCAAGGGCCGCGTTGCCGGGCTGATAGGACCCCGCCAGCGCAAGGCGAAGACCCTTCCAGGGGCCGTAAGAAATGGTGCTTCCCGTGATGTCCTGACGGGAGACGATCAGTTGGTCCGGCCTGGTAACGGCCGCGGAACAGCCCCGCTCCTGGCAGAGCTGCTGAAGCTGCGCCAGGACCTCCGTGTTCCGCCCGTCCAGAACGACCCGGCCGCCGGGCTTGATGATCCCCGCCTTTTCATAGGCGATCTGAGCCAGGGTATCCCCCAGCTCGGCAGTATGGTCCAGGCCCAGCTTGGTGATGACCGCTGCCAGCGGGGTTGGGATCACATTGGTGGCGTCCAGCCGCCCGCCGAGACCCACCTCCAGCACCACCAGGTCGCAGGCGGACTGGGCAAAATAGAGAAAAGCCAAGGCCGTGATGACTTCAAATTCCGTGGGTTTGTCCTCCATCGTCTCCCACACGGCCCGTCCCTGGCTGACCAGGTCGGCAAAGGCCGCATCGGAGATCTCTTCGCCCCGGATACGAAAGCGCTCATTGAAGCGGTCCAAATGGGGTGAGGTATACATTCCGACCCGATAGCCCGCCTGGGTCAGAATGGCAGACAGGCAGGCAGAAACAGAGCCTTTTCCGTTGGTACCTGCCACATGGATCATGGGGATCTGATCCTGCGGGGCACCCAGCTTGGTCAGATAGGCTCTCACCCGGTCCAGGCCCAGGCGGGAACCGCCCCGGCCCACTTGCTCCAGCCAGTCTAAGGCTTCCAAATATGTCATCATCACAAAACCTCTCATTTACTTGGGATCACCTGCGGCAGGGGCTGTACCTGACAGAAGCGCCGAAAGGCCCCGGACTTCACCAGCCGGAAGACCACAAAGCCCTCGGCCAGCGAGACGCCAAAATACAGCGGCACCCGTACAGCCAGTAGCGGCAAAAAGCCGGTGCCATACAGCACCGTGAGCCAATACGTCGTCCACAGCATTTTGGCCAGCATATCGGCCAGCAGGGTCAGGGACCAGGTCTTCCAAAAGATCGGTCTGGCCAGCACCCACCGGCGCAGCAGGCCAGCCAGCAGACCGATGAACAGGGCGGACAGGGTCAGAGGCGGATAATATCCTACCCCAGATAGGGTTGCCCCCAGCACATCTGCCAGACCACCCACGATGGCCCCGCTGACGGGGCCGAAGAACAGACCAGCCAGAAAGATCGGGATGCTCCCGAACTCCAGACGGAGGCTGGGCGTGAGATAAATCACACACAGCCGGGACAGCACGATGCTCCCCGCCGTCAGCATGGCCAGCAGCGCCAAGCGGCGGGAGGAAAAGAACGAAGATTTTGGCATGAAAAAAAGACCTCCTCAAAAGATTGTGTTGCCACATAGAGGATGTCTTTCGGCAGGGCCTGTATGCAGCAGCGGGATGCGAAGATCAGACCGCGGGTGTACCCTTCGTCCCTCTGGCAACTCCCCGTCCAGTGGGCACTTGACGCCTGATCTCCTACTCTGCTTGAATCTGCACCCGGAGCGGGTGCACGGTCTGAGTATAGCATGGACGCCCTCTTTCTGTCAAGAGAGCGTCCATGCAATTTCCACAAATCTGTGTGAGCGTTCATTTTTTCGTGGTTATTTTAGACTCCCCCGGTACCACCCGGTCGCCCCGTCCTTTTTCGCCAAGGCTCCCCGCGTCGTCTGGCGGATGATGGCCAGGCGCTGGCCCGCCGAGACGGGCAGCTCGTAGTCCGTGGTGTCCAGGCAGTAGGTTCCCTCCGGTCCCTGGCGGAGAAACTCGGTGAGGATGTCCAGCTCCCGCCCCGTCTCAAGGTGGCGGCAGAATGAAAACTCTTCTCCCCGCCGCAGGACCTCCAACAGGCTGTGCCCCCAGCGGATGTTGATGGAGTTATCAGAAGGTTTCTGGTCCGCCTGGGCCGTCATGACGGGAAAGCCGTCGTAGGCCACATAGTGAAACTCGCCCCCCGGCCGGGCCGGTAAGACGAGGGCGTTGAGCTGGCCGTCGGCCTTCAGCGTGCAGCCGCCGTCGATGCTGGCGATGTGTCGGTCCGGCAGGAGCAGGGGGCGGGACGTGGGGACATGCTTGTGGTATAAGCTCACCGGCCAGTGGCCCACCACCACCCAGCGCTGGAACGCATGGCCCTGGTTCAGGAAGTTGTCGTTTTTCATGCAGTCGTGGGCGCTGAGATGCTCCAGGTCCGTCTCCCGCGGCACGCCGCCGTGGACGAGCAGATAGTCGTCGTTGACCAACATCTGCGGCATAGCCCGCAAAAACTCCAGTTCCTCCGGGAAGTGCTTCTCAATGGCCTCCCGAATCGCCGGGTAGTGCTTCGGGTCCTGAATGTCCATCCCGACTTGATGGGCCATGTTCACCCAGGCGCACTTGTCCCCCCACATGGACCCGTAGCGCAGGCAAATCTCATCCGGCCAGCTCCCGCGCAGAAACGACAAGGTCACGTCCTCGCAGTTGCCCTGGACGAAGTAGACGGTGTTCGTCCGGCTCAGGTCCATGAGGTAACGCAGTGTCTCCAACCCGTGGACAGACTTTTCCAAAATGTCCCCCAGGATGATGAGCACATCGTCCTTCGTGTACCCCGCTTTGCGCAGCAGGCCCTTGAGAAAGGGCAGGTTGCCGTGGATATCGCTGATGACCATCGTCCGCCGGTCAGGGTCCAGGAGCAGCGGACGCACCACGGCCTTGTCGTTCATTCCGATCGTCTTTCCGCTCATTTCAGGTCTGCTCATTGCACTTTGGCTTCCAGGGCGATCCAGCCGGTCTTTTCTCTCCGGCGGATGACGTGCAGACCGGCGGCCTCCAGCGCCGCCGCCACCTCGTCGCCCCGGGTGTCGATGATGCCGGAGCAGAGGAACACCCCGTCCTCCTTCAGCAGCCGGGGCACCACCGGGGCCAGGGGGATGATGACATCCGCCACGATATTCGCCAGCACCAGATCGGCCTTCTCCTGGGCCAGCTCGTCCACCAGCGCCTGGTCTGCCAGCACATTGCCCGCTAAAAACCGGCAGCGGTCCTTTCCGATGCCGTTGAGGGCGGCGTTCTCATAGGCCACGTCCACCGCCTTGGGGTCGATGTCCACGCCGGTGGCGAACCGCGCCCCCAGGCACAGGGAGGCAATGGCCAAAATGCCGCTGCCGCAGCCCAGGTCCAGCACCAGGTCGTCTTTCTTCGTGTGGGCCTCCACGCCCTCCAAGCAGAGCTGGGTGGACGCATGGGAGCCGGTCCCGAACGTCAGGCCGGGGTTCATCAGCAGCCGCGTCGCGCCCTCGGGAATGTCCGCCGTGTCCCGCTCCCACTCCGGCACGATGTACAGCTTCTCCCCCACGGCCAGGGGGCGGTAATACTTCTGCCAGCTGTGGGCCCAGTCATACTCCCGCAGGGGGACCGTCGTGTAGGGCAGATCAATGCCCTTCAAATACCCGGCCAGCTGCTTCTTCCCGTCGGCGTCGTCGGTCACATAGAACTTCACGCGGGAGACGCCCTTCATCTGCTCCATGAGTTCGTCGTCCACATAGTCCCAATACTGCCGGTTTTCCTCCAGGAAGGCCCGAAACTCTTCCTCTTCCTCC
>CAVCXN010000027.1:0-3221 GCA_963606215.1 uncultured Mycoplasmatota bacterium
GAAGAGGCCCTGGACCTTGGGGTTCTGCCAAAGGGTGTTCATAATTTTGGACACCAACAGAATGATGATGAAGGCCGGGGTGGTCAGGCCCAGGGGGGCGATGATGCCGCCGGGGACCCCGGCGGTGATGTAGCCGACGTAGGTGGCCATGTTGACCCCGATGGGTCCCGGGGTGGCCTCGGAGATGGCGATCATTGTGGTCAGGTCCGCCGTGGAGAACCAGGCGGTGCGCTGGGCCAGGTCGAAGAGGAAGGGGACGGTGGCCATGCCGCCGCCCATGGAAAACATACCGACAAGCAAAAACTCCCAGTAGAGACGAAGGAGTAGCAGGATCATTGGGGACGCTCCTTTCGTATCTTCTGGTAGGCCAGGCCGAAGCAGCCGGCGCAGATGACCAGAATGGCCGGGGACAGGCCGACGAACGCCGCCAGCAGAAAGACTATCAGGAAGACCAGGAAAGCAGGCACGTCTAAGATGGCCTTCTTACCCAGCTTGATGGCGCTGTTGATGATGAGGGCGCACACGCAGGCCCGGACACCGGTGAGGGCATACTGGACCCACGGATTTTCCGCAAAGGACCAGAAGAAGGCGGAGATGACCAGCACGATAAGAAGGGGCGGACACAGGACGCCCAGGGTGGCGAAGATCGCTCCCTGAAAGCCGTAGACCCGATAGCCGCAGAAGGTCGCCGTATTCACGGCGATGACGCCGGGGGTACACTGGGCCACGGCGGTCAGATCGAGCAGCTGTTCATCGGTCAGCCATTGCTTTTTGACCACCAGCTCCCGCTGGAAAAAGGGGAGCATGGCGTAGCCGCCGCCGAAGCAGCTGGCGCTGATGCGGGCGAAGGTGAGGAAAAGTTCCAGGTTCTTGGGCATGGTTCCTCCTGGGCATCAGCCGCACACGTCCAGGATGACCTGGGTGTAGATCATGGCGGCGGTGAGCAGATCGGCCACGTTTACGCGCTCGTCGGGGCCGTGGAGATTGGAGACGAAGCCGGGCATACTGGCCCCGAACGCCACGCCGCCGGGGATGCCGTGGACATAGGTCCCGCCGCCGATGGCAATGCAGTGGCTCTCCCGGCCGCTGTACAGCTCGTAGGCCCGGGCCAGGGTTTGCAGGAAGGGGTCAGTGGCCGGGACGTGGTGAGGCGGGTCGATCTCGCCCTCCACAGTGAAACCGGCAGACTGTAAAGCAGCCTCGGCGGGCAGCCGAACCGTCTCGTCCGTGCCGCACAGGGGCGTGCGGCTGTCGAAGCGGCCCTCACAGCCGGTGTCGGTCAGGGTAAGCATGGTAAAGGCCAGGGACAGGCCGCCGGAGAGTTCGTCGCTCTGGGCCACGCCCAGGGCCTGGCCGATGTGGTCCCCGTGGGGGAAGAGGCGGACCAGGTTCTGGATGGCCTGGGTGGAAGGACAGTCCGCCAACGGCAGGGCCGCCAGCAGGGTCAGCAGGGCGGTCTGGGCGTTGTGGCCCTCTTCGGGGGTGGAGCCGTGGGCATTCTGGCCGTTGGCCTGGATGGTTACGCCGCCCGCAGCGGGGGTGACGGTGTAGGAAATGGCTTCCTCCATGCCGAGGGAGGCGATGACGGCTTCTACTTGCTCCGCCGTCAGCCCCAGCACGGCAGCCTGGGCCTTGGGGGGGACCATGTTCAGCCGGGGACCGCCGGTGAAGGAGGAGACGCGGGGCAGGGCTGTCTCCTGGGGCCAGGCGGCCCGGAAGGTCGGCTGATAGTGCCCCTTCTCGATGTTGATGATGGGGAAGTCCGCGTCGGGGGAGATGGTGTGGGGGGCGTAGGGGTGGCGGTCATAGTACCAATGGATGTCCCGGAAGCCCGTCTCCTCATCGGTCCCGGCGATGAGACGGACGTTCTTGTTCAGGGAGAAGCCCAGGTCTTTGACGGCCCGCATCGCCATCATTGCGGCGAGAACAGGGCCTTTGTCGTCGTCGGTGCCGCGGCCGTAGAGCAGGCCGTCCACCAGCTTCGGCTCGAAGGCCGAGGTGACGGTCCAGCCCTCGCCGGGGTCCACCACGTCCAGGTGGCCGAGGATGTGCAGCTCCGTCTCCCGGTCGTTCAGATCGACCGTGCCGACGTAGCCCTCTAAATTCCGGGCGGTGAGGCCCCACTCCTGCGCCAGGGCTACCAGCTCATCCAACGCGGCGGCGGGGCCGGGGCCGAAGGGCTGGCCAGGGGCGGCGGGGCCGAGGGCGCTGTCGATCCGCACCAGGCGGCAGACAGCTTCGATCAGTTCTTCCTGCCGGGCGTCGAAATAGGCCCGGATGGTAGACTGGATGTGTTGCATGATGGGGTCAGTCCTCCTTGTCCTTGACAGGGGGCTTGTTGCCCTTGCCGTTGACTTCGTCTAAGTACTTGTACACCGTGTAGCGGGACACGCCCAGGTGGGAGGCCACATAGGGCACGGCACGGCGGTAGGAAAAGGCGTCCATGCTGGAGAGATACTCGATCACCCGCAGGCGGTCGGCCTTGTTCATCTCCCGGGCGGGCTTGCCGACCCGGAGCACAGCGCTGTCAAAAAGCTCACTGATGCCGGTGTCCTTGGGCTTGTACAGGGCGCTGTGGAAATCGACCTCGGTGTGCATCAGGTCCAGCAGGACCCGGTTGGCGTAGGCCAGGGGGGTGAAGTCATAGTTTATGCCAAAGCCGAAATGATAATCATCACCTTTGATGGAAAAGGTGGAGCTTTTGGTCTGCTGTCCGCTGGGGGTCACGGCCAAACTGTTCACCACGTCGTCGTCCAGATACAGGTCCCGCTCTGCGCCGGTGAGGTCCTGGGTGGAGCCGACGGTCCGCCCGGAGACGTGGCCGTTGTAAATGGCCAGGATGGGGTGATGGGGGTCTTCCAGGTCGTGGATGATGGTCTCGCAGTTGGAGCCGAACATCTCCGCGATCCCCCGGGCCATCTGGTCCAGCATATTGAAAGCGTCTTTACGAGTCATTCTGATCACCTCTTACAGTTTGTGGAAAAAAACGAAGCCATTAACACAAAATGCCCCTCCAAAAGGAAGGGCATTCTGAGAAACGCAGCTTAGTGCAGGAAGTTGAGGACCAGGGTGAGAACGATGAACACCAGGGCGACCCACTTGGTCCAACGAGCTAGCTTGGCGTCGCCAGACTTGCCCTTGTTCTTGGACAGGAAGGAGTCGCTGGTGCCGGAGATCATACCCAGGCCGGAGTGCTTGCCGGACTGACCCAGTACGAAGAC
>CAVCXN010000028.1:0-3027 GCA_963606215.1 uncultured Mycoplasmatota bacterium
GTGTTGGCTTCTTAAAAATCAGTTCTTCAACGATTTAACTTTTATACATATTTATGCTATGTTATCTCAATTTTATTGTACAACTTGCCTGTATATATGTCCATTTCTTGGAACTTTGATATAATATTCTCTATCTCCCGCAGCCGCGCCGCCGACCTTATCCGGGGCGGACGGGTCATGGTCAACCACCGGCCCTGTGAGAAGGCGGACAAGGTCGTAGAGTCCGGGGACGTGCTGACCTGCCGGGGGCTGGGCAAGTGCGTCCTGACCGAGATCGGGGGTACCTCCAAGCGTGGGCGGACGATTCTGACCATCCAGCGCTATCTATAAATTCTACAACACTATCACATTTCTGATAGAAAGAAAGGACCGCACCATGACAGAAGAACGCATCGCCCGGCTCAACGAGCTGGCCCGAAAGAGCAAGACCATCGGCCTGACCGAGGAAGAGAAGCAGGAGCAGGCTGAGCTGCGTCTGGAGTACCTGGCTTCTATCCGCAAGAGCCTGGAGGCCCAGCTGGACAACGTCTATTTCCTGGAAAAGGATGGCACGAAAACCAAGCTGCAAAAGAAGGACAAGGAGAAGAAGCCCCTATCCTGATTCTACTTCACCCACACGACAAGACCGCCTGACGGCGTTTTGTAAGGCGGCCCTGCCGCCCCCTAATTTAAGGAGGATTTTTAGTATGCCCAGTATGTACGTCAATGTTCCCAAGCTGGAACAGTCCACCAAGGATGCCCTGGCCGCCAAGCTGTATGACGCCGCCGCCCCCATCCTGAAGGCCCCCCACATCTACACCTTCGTCAACGAGTACGAAACCCTGTACGAAAACGGCCAGCCCGCCCCCCAGAAGATGGTGGTCGCCAACATCGAGGCCGGCCCCACCAAGGAGGAGAAGGTCAACGCCCTGGCCGAGTCCATGCAGGCCGCCGTCCAGGAGGTCCTGGGCGAGGACAAGAAGCTGACCCTGGTCTTCCACGACAACGGCCTGGACCGCATCGCCATCGGCGGCGCGACCATCGCCACGAAGATGCAGAAGAAGTAAGCCTCTCCCCGAAAAACTAGATCACGAAGCAGCGGGGAGAAACGGCATTCGTTTCTCCCCCTCTGCTTTCCCAGTTTATCGGGCGCTGGTAGACTTCTGGGCGCTGTCGGCGGCGTCCTGGGTGGCTTGCTTCATGCCGTCCAGGGCGTCCTCTGCGGTGTCGCCGATGCTGCGGGCCGCGTCCTGGGCGGCTTTGCCCAGGTCCTTGGCGGTGTCTTTGGCGTTTTCGCCGGCCTGTTTCAGGTCGTCACCGGCTTTGTCCATACTGGATTTCGCCTGGCCGCGCTTGCCGTCGTAGGAACGGGCGTGGTAGCCGTCGACCCGGCCCTGGCTGTCGGCGTGATAGCTACCGTCGGTGCTGCCTGACAGCGGACCGCGGGCGTCCGCCTGGCGCTGGATGGCCCAGTCCTGAGAGGCAGCGTTGGTACCGCCGTCCCAGCGGTTGGCCGAGGTCCCGGCCTTGTCGCTGGTGCCGCAGGCCGTCAGGGACAAGGTCAGGGCCAGGAGCAGCCCGGCGGTGAGATACTTGTGAGACATAGGATCCCTCCGTTGTTTCGTTTCCTTCGCAGCGCATCGCGTTTGGCACGACGCGCGCAGGCTTGCAAAGAAGCCGTGGGAATAGTATGCGCCGCCGGGAGAAAACTCTCTCAGACAGAATCAGTCAAATTTCCAAGGAAGTTTTTGCAGCATTTTTCTTTGAGTGTGTGTAAGTCACGGTATCCTGGGCCAAAATACGGTATCCTAAGACCACAACAAAGAAACACCAGCCCCCCAGGGCAGACGGCCCGGGGCAAACCCATACAAATCACAACGAGCATCAGAAAGGAGCACAACCATGGAACTGAAGGGCAGCAAGACCGAAGCCAACCTGTGGGAGGCATTTGCCGGCGAAAGTCAGGCCAGAAACAAGTACACCTATTACGCCAGCCAAGCCCGGAAGGACGGCTTCCAGCAGATCGCCGCGTTCTTTGAAGAGACGGCCGGCAACGAGAAGGAGCACGCCAAGCTCTGGTTCAAGGAGCTGGGCGGCATCGGCACCACCGCCGAGAACCTGATGGCCGCCGCCGAAGGCGAGCACGACGAGTGGACCAGCATGTACAAGCGCATGGCAGAAGAGGCCCGGGAAGAGGGCTTCCACCGTATCGCCGACCTCTTCACCGCCGTGGGCGAGATCGAGAAGTCTCACTACGAGCGCTACCTGAAGCTGCTGGAGAACCTGGAGAACGACGAGGTCTTCAAGAAGTCTTCCGTTAAGGTCTGGTACTGCCGCAACTGCGGGCACCTGGAATATGGCGATAAGGCCCCCGACGTATGTCCCGTCTGCAACCACCCCCAATCCTTCTTTGAGGTCAAGGCGGACAATTACTAAGCAACCATATCCTGTGTTTCCACAGCGCAGAAGCCGACTCCTTCGAGGGTCGGCTTTTTTGTGCTGTGCAAACGAAACACAGGGAAAGTGAGTTGATTTTGTCAAATAGACAGTTGTTTTTGCAGCACTCCTTGCTTGGACTAGTTGAAGACCTGGCCAGGCTCCTGTATAATAACGGGGAGAAAGGTGGTGGAGCTATATGTCACTCAAAGAAATGTGTATTCCGATCGGTATCTCCAACTTTGCAGAGATCCGGGAAAATGGCTATTACTATGTTGATAAATCCGGGCTGATCCGGGAACTTCTGGCACGGAAGGCAACCAAGGTCACGCTCATCACGCGCCCCCGGCGGTTCGGGAAGACGATGGCAATGAGTATGCTGGCCAACTTCTTTGACGTCCGGAAGGACAGCGCGGCCCTGTTTGAGGGACTGGAGGTGGCGAAGGACACCGCCCTCTGTCAGCAATGGAGAAACCAATGGCCGGTTTTGTTTTTGACCTTAAAAGATATTGACGGCTTAGATTTTCCTTCCGCCAAAGAAATGCTGCAGGAGCGCATCGCCAGGCTCTGTAAAACGCACAGCTATCTTGCGCGCAGTGAACAGGTAGACCC